>CALMWO010000585.1 GCA_937873805.1 uncultured Hyphomonadaceae bacterium | reverse complement strand
TCCGTCTCGTGGATCTCGATCCCATCTGGGTAGCGCAGCTTCGCCAGGGCGCCGGGCTCGGAGGTCGCGTAGTACTCGGACGCCCCGAACCGACGGCCGTCGGCCTCCTTGCTGCGGGTGTGCGAGATGACCGCGACCTCCGCGCCCATCGCCTTCGCCAGATCGACGACCGGCAGATGCATGCGCGCCGTGTCGAAGGCGGCTTTCGAAAGGAATTTTTCTTCCGGCCATTTGTAGGCGGCGGTCTGGCGCGTGCGTTCTTCGTCACTGAGGCCCGGAGCGAGTTGCGGCCAGTCGAGCTTCATCTCGGCGAAGAAGTAATCGGCCCAGCCCATCTGCCAGACGCCGCCGCGCCAGAAATTTCCCTGCTCGTGATGCGGGCCGATATCTGCGATGCCGACGCCGGAGGAGCCGACGACCATGGCCTTGTGCGCGGGGTGGGCAAGCGAGGCGAGCTTGAGCTGGTTCTCGGCGGAGGATGAGCAACCGTAGGTCGCAACCTTGCCGTTGGACCATGCCTGCTGCGTGATCCAGTCGAGCGTATCCCAGCCATCTTCGTCGGCGCGGCCGAGCATGCGCATCTCGCCTTCGGACAGATAGCGGCCGCGTTCGTGCTGCTGGACCACGGCGTAGCCTGCGTCGAGCAGGCGTTTCTGGAATGCGCCCATCTCGCTGTCATAGGGCGTGCGCGTGAGGACGACGGGGAATTTTCCGGTCGTGGCGGGCAGCCAGACGGATGTCTCGAGGCGGACGCCGTCGCGCATCTTCGCCTGCAGGTGCATCATGGCGACGGGTTCGCCGGATGCAGCCGTTTTTGGTGTAGGTGCAACAGCGCCCGGCGGTTCTTTCAACTCGTTGGAGCAGGCTGCGGCAAGCAGGGCGGCGCTGGCGAGCAGCGCGCGCGGGAAGATGTCGGTCATGCCTGCTCCGTTCATTGCATCCTAGAGGCCGTAGGCTTTCGCCATGTCAGGGTCTTTGGCGGCGACCTGCCTTGCGAGATCGACGATGACTTTCGCCTGTTTCCAGGTGGCGTCGTCCTGCATCTTGCCGTCGATCATCGCAACGCCGGTGCCGTCGGGCATGGCTTCGAGAATGCGCAGCGAGAATTTCACTTCGTCAGCCTCGGGCGAGAAGACGCGCTTGGCGATGTCGATCTGGCCGGGGTGGAGCGACCAGGCGCCGGCGCAGCCCATCAGGTAGGCGTTCTTGAACTGCTGTTCGCAGGCGGCGAGATCGGAGATATCGCCGAAGGGGCCATAGAACGGCTTGATGCCGGCGGTCACGCAGGCGTCGACCATCTTGCCCAGCGTATAGTGCCACGGGTCCTGCTGGGCCGAGAGGCGTTCTTTGCCTTCGACCGGGTCTTCGATGACTTTGTACATCGGGTGGCCGCCGCCGACGCGGGTGGTTTTCATCGCGCGGTTGGCGGCGAGGTCTGCCGGTCCGAGCGAGATGCCCTGCATGCGCGGCGATGCGGCGCAGATTTCCTCGACGAGGGCGACGCCCTGTCCGGTTTCAAGAATGGCGTGGAAGAGGATGGGGCGGGAGATGCCGGCCTTGGCTTCAAGCTGGGCGACCAGCTGGTCTGCAAAGTGGATGTCCCACGGGCCTTCGACCTTGGGCAGCATGATGACGTCGTAGACATTGCCGGCCTTGGTGACGATCTCTGTGACGTCGTCGAGAAACCACGGGCTGTTCAGCGGGTTCACGCGCGTCCACAGGCCGGTGCCGAGTTTCTTCCAGTCGACCATGCTGGCCATCTCGATGGCGCCGGCGCGGGCCTGGATCTTGGCGTCGGCGGGGATGGCGTCTTCGAGGTTGGCGAGGATGACGTCGACCTTGGTCGCCATGTCTGGCGTCTTGGAGCGGACCTTCTCGTTATGACCGGGCACGAAATGGATCATGCGCTCCAGCTTGACCGGCAGGTCGCGCAGCGGTTGCGGCGCGCCGATGGCGAGCGGCTTGAAGAACTGGCGGGGGGTCTTGGTGCTCATGAACGTGTCCCGGTCTGCGTCGTGATCTGTGTCGGCGGTCTACGGGAATGCATTAGACGGGCGAAGCGCCTGAGGGAATAGGGATCAGGGCGCGAGGGGGCGTTCCCGCTGGTGGGCGGGTTAAGCATTTGGCCGGGCCGGAAAGTCAGCTTGTGTCGGGGCTGGCGAGCTTGTCGTGGCAGCGTTTGTAGAAAGTCTGCGTGTGGCCGGCTGTGGGGATGTGGGCGGCGCGGCGGGGTGGGGCTGGTATTGCGCCCGCATGGCGGGCGAGTGGCAGGACGGCTTCGCGTGTGGGGCGCAGGCGGCGGGCGGCGCGGGCGATGGCGGCTTGCGGGTGCGCGATGATGTGAGCGAGGGCGTCGAAACGCGCGGCGAGATCGGGCGCGGGGATGAGGCGTTCCCATTCGTCATAACGGCGGCGCCAGTCTGCGAGGCTTTCGGGCAGGGCGTTGGGATCGTGCGGCTGGCGCGCGCGTGACCGGCGCGGGGAGATCGGTGGCGGCGTGGAGGCGCGAAGCTGCTGGGGGGCGCCGAACATCTGCGTCGCGCTGGGCTGCGGCGGGCGCCAGTCGGGGTCATAGCGGGTGGGGCGCATCCAGCGGTCGAGCGGATTGCGGGCGTGGGTCCCGCGGGTTGATAGGGGCGTGGCGCGCGGCGCCTGGGTCGCGACGCCGAGGCTGAGCAGGGGATCGGCGGCGAAGGGAATGTGGCCGTAGGTTTTGGGCGCGGCGGGGCAGGCGGGCTGCGAGAGCTGTGACGGGATGGCGGGCGGGGCGCCGCCTGAAGGGGCCAGACGGAAGACGCAGAAGCCGGGGCGGCGCGATGATGATGCGGGCACGCGCGCGGCGGCGGCGCAGGCTGGCGACTTGCGCGCGGCGAGGGGCGTAAAGCTGAGCGCGGCGGCGAGGATGAGGCGGCGGACGGCGCCTTCGATGTTCATCAGCCAGATGCCGATCTGCGCGCCCTGTTTGCGATTGACGCCGCGCGTCCTCAGGGCGTCGCGGTTGAACATGCCGACAAGCCAGACGACCCAGTCGCGCGCCTCGCCCCACAGCGCGCGCAGGCCGGCTGGCATGGCCGGGTAGTCTTCCTTCCTCGTGTGCGCGGTTGAGTTCATGCGCGCAGGATAAGCCGGCGCGGCAGGGGCGGGGGTTGGCGGATACGCGTCCTATAGCTTGAGCCTTGGAATTGTGACGAAAGGCTAAGCGGAGGGGGCGCTGGATTCGGCGGAATTGGGTTCATCGCAGTCGATGTGAGGCGAGGTTCTGCGCTGAAGCTTGACTTTGGGCGGGCGCCGCACGACCAAGCGGCCCCCGCGAAATGTGGGCCCTGCCGGAGTGGTGTGATGACCCTGTCGATCGGTCTCGATTTCGGCACGACGAACACTGTCGCCACGATGCTGAATGCGCAGGGCGCGGTCGAGGCGGTGCATTTTGCGCACGAGCAGGAGGCGTTTGACGCGTTCCGCTCCGTGCTGTGCTTTTCGGAGACGGATGATGCGATGGGGCGGCGGACGCATGTGGATGCGGGGCCGTGGGCGATCGACAAATTCGTGGAGCTGGCGGGGGAGTGCCGGTTCATCCAGTCGTTCAAGACGTTTGCGGCGAGTGCGCTGTTCAAGGACACGCAGATCTATTCGCGGCGGCTGAAGTTCGAGGATCTGCTGGCGGGGTTTCTGCGGCGGGTGAAGGCGCATGCGGGGATCGAATTTCCCAAGCGCGTGGTGATCGGGCGGCCGGTGAGCTTTGCCGGGGCGGCGCCGGACGAGGCGTTGGCGCGGACGCGCTATGAGGATGCGTTGCGGGCGGTGGGGTTCGAGGAAATCCATCACGTCTATGAGCCGGTGGCGGCGGCTTACTTCTTTGCGCAGCGGCTGAAGCAGGACGCGACCATTCTGGTGGCGGACTTCGGCGGGGGCACGAGCGACTTCTCGGTGGTGAGATTTTCCGTGGGCGCGTCGGGGCTGGACTATGAGCCGCTGGCGCATACGGGCGTGGGCGTGGCGGGCGATGCGTTCGACTATCGCATCATCGACAATGTGGTGGCGCATGCGTTTGGAAAAGGTTCGGAGTTCCTGAGCTGGGGCAAGGCGCTGCCTGTGCCGAATGCGTATTTCAAGAAGTTCAGCCGGTGGAACGAGCTGTCGATGATGCGGCACTCGCGCGATTATCGCGAGCTGGAAGTGTTGCTGGGGACAAGCCTCGACCCGGATCGCATCCGGGCGTTTCTGGCGTTCCTCGATGCGGATGCCGGGTATGCGATGTATCGCGCGGTGTCGGCGGCGAAGATGCAGCTGTCGCATGCGGA
>CALMWO010000584.1 GCA_937873805.1 uncultured Hyphomonadaceae bacterium | reverse complement strand
GACGATCGCGCCGAGAACGGACGCGAGCACGCTGGCGACGATCATTTCCTGCAGGGTCGCTGAACGGCTGCGCAGTGGGCGGCCGCCCGTGCGCCGAGACCGCTTGGGTTCGGGGCCGCTTGCCGGTTCAAACTCGGCATCGATGGGTTCAGGTTCGTCCTGGACCGGTCGCTTCGTCATCGACCACCATCCTCATGGCGTTCGTATGCCCGTTCCCCGTGAACACCATAGGCGAGCGCCGGGCTTTTTCTCAACCGGAAACGAGCCGCGCGAGGGCGGAAAAGAGCGATTGCTCGTCTGGATGGACGGCGATCTCGGTCCGTCCGGCGATTAACGCCAGCGGCGCAGCGGCAGCGGGCGAAATTGCCGCCACATCCAACGGGGCAGCTCGGCCCGCCGCAAAGCCGGCCAGTATGGCTGCGCCGCGCGGCGAGTGAACAAGAACGGCCTCGAAACCGGGCGGTCCGGCAAGGTGCCCCTGCAGGACCGGACCAGGCGTCGGATTTGCAACGGCGCGGAAAATGGCCAGAAATTCGGCGGAGAATCCGGCGCTGCGCAATCGCCCTGTAAGATCGCCGCGCGCTTCCTCGTTTCCGGCATGCAGCAGGCGGCTGCCCTTTGGCAGCTTGTCGTCGATGAGGGCGCTGAGCGCTTCAACATCGCCATCAGCCGATGCGACATCCACGAATCCCGCCTCACGGGCGGCTTCTGCTGTGCGCGCGCCGACACAGAAGACCGGCGCATCGCGACGGGCAGACAGCCTGGCGAATTCCCGCACGCCATTCGCGCTGGTGAAAGCGAGGGCGCCAAAATCAGGAATCACAGCTGCTATCGGCTGGATGCCGAACACGGGTTCGATAATCGGGTGATAGCCGGCGGCGGTCAGTCTGGCGGCGGTTTCTGAAGCGCCGGGTTCGCTGCGTGTGACGAGGACCCGTGGCGGGTTCACACTTCGTCCTCAGGTCCATAGGCAGGGGCCTCGCCCAGGTCGTAGGCGCGCTCGGCCGCGACGTCCTCCGCCAGCGCTTGTCCAAGCACTTCTGCATCGAACTCGGTCGGACGGCCCTCGATGACGCCTTCGGCGCGCCAGCGCTTGTCGCCCTCGTCGGTCAGCACCTCACCAGCCATTTCAGCGCCTTCTTCCGTTAGCCAGAAATGCGCAGCGATGGGTGTGCGGCACGAGCCATCGAGCCGGCGCAGGAAGGCGCGCTCGGCGATGGCGGCAAGGCGCGCATTGATGTCGTCGGTCTTCGCAACCGCGTCTTTCAGCCATTGCGGTGCGTCGACATGCAACGTCACGCCGATGATGCCTTGCCCGCCAGCTGGCAGCATCTCGTCTATGGAGAGAATGCCAGCCGCCTTGTCGATCATGCCAAGTCGGCGAAGTCCGGCGGCGGCAAGAATGGTCGCTTGCGCTTCGCCTTCGGCCAGCTTGCGCAGACGCGTCTGCACATTGCCGCGGAAAGTCACCGCCTGCAGGTCGGGCCGGCAGGCCAGCAGTTGCGACTTCCGGCGCAGGCTCGACGTGCCAACGATGGCGCCCTGCGGCAGGTCCGCGATGGTTGCTGATGGCCCGATCAGGCAGTCGCGCGGGTCTTCGCGCGGCATGAAGGCGGCGAGCACCAGATGCTCCGCCAGCGTTACGGTCACGTCCTTCAGCGAATGCACGGCAAGGTCGATCTCGCCCAGCTCCTGTGCGCGATCCAGTTCCTTGGTGAACAGGCCTTTGCCACCGGCATCCTGCAGAGGCTTGTCGAGGATCTTGTCGCCCGTGGTCGTGAAGGTGTGGATCGAGGTTTCGAGCCCGCCACCTGCCGCAGCCTTGATGCGGTCAGCAAAATAGTGGGCCTGCGCGAGGGCGAGGGGAGAGCCGCGCGTGCCGATACGGACTGTTTTCGCTTCTGACATGCGTGTCTTTGCTTCCGGGACGCTCGCGGCGTACAAGCGCCGCCGCAATGATGCAAGGCACAGTCACCGTCCTGGGGATCGAGACCAGCTGCGACGAAACCGCGGCGGCGGTCGTGCGCCTCACGGATGGCCGGGCTGAAGTTCTGTCCGAACACGTCGCCAGCCAGACGGAAGAGCACGCCCTCTATGGCGGCGTGGTGCCTGAAATCGCCGCCCGGGCGCATGTGGAACGGCTGGATTCGCTTGTGAAGCTGGCGATGAAAGACGCCGGCATTGGCTGGGACGGCCTATCGGGGGTGGCCGCGACGGCTGGGCCGGGCCTGATCGGCGGGGTGATGACCGGGCTTGCGACCGCCAAGGCCATCGCGCTGGCGCGCGATCTGCCGCTGATCGCCGTGAACCACCTTGAAGGCCATGCGCTGAGCCCGCGCCTCGCTGACGATGTACCGTTCCCCTACCTGCTGCTGCTGGTGTCCGGCGGGCATTGCCAGTTCGTCTTCGTCGAGGGCGTCGGCAAGTACCGGCGTCTCGGCTCGACCATTGACGACGCCGCTGGCGAGGCGTTCGACAAGACCGCGAAACTGCTCGGGCTTTCGGGCGCCGGTGGTCCTGCGGTCGAGCGCGAAGCGCTGGGCGGCAATCCTGCCAAGGTCGACCTGCCACGCCCGCTGCTCGACCGGCCGGGTCTCGACATGAGCTTCTCGGGTCTGAAGACCGCCGTTCGCCGTGCGGCCGAGGAGCAGACGCTCACGCCGAAGCGCCGCGCCGACATTTGCGCCAGCTTCCAGGCGGCGGTCGCTGACATTCTGGCGAAGCGATCCGCGCGCGCGATGGGCATGGTGGCTGATTACACCGACCGGCGGACATTCGTCGTCGCAGGGGGCGTAGCCGCCAACCAGACCTTGCGGATGCGGCTTGAGGCCGAAGCGCATCGCGCTGACTTTCGTTTCTTCGCCCCGCCGCTGCGCTGGTGTACCGACAATGGGGCCATGATCGCGCTTGCCGGCGCTGAACGCCTTGCCCGCGGTTATGTCGATCCGCTCGATACTGCTGCCCGCGCGCGCTGGCCGCTGGATGAAGCATCGGCCACCGCCACGCCCATCTATGGCGCTGGCAAGAAGGGCGCGAAAGCTTAGTTTCTCTCGGTCAGTCGTCAGGGCAGCTCATAGGACGAGCGCTCATGCGCTGTTTCGGGTTCGGGCACAGCTGGTTGAACCAGCGGCGCATCGCCGGGCTGCCGCGCATCGGCAGGCACGCGCTCGGGCAGGGGCTTTGGTGCGTAGGGCGGTGGCGGTTTTCCATCGACGCTCAGTACCTTGCGGATGGAATAGGCGCCGCCAAGCTGCCCTTCCGAATAGCCCGTTGCCTCATCCAGCGGATATTCCTGCCCCAGCAGCAGCTTCACGCGCCCGTCCAGCGCCTCGCCGTGACACGCCATGCATGCCTCTCCCATCACCGTCGGCCGCAGCCAGCGGAAAACGGTCTCATTGCCCTCCTGGAGGATTGCGGCTGCTTCAAAGGTCTCCGGGTCGACGCCGCTGTCGGCGAGGAAATTGAACTGCTCCATCTGCCTTCGTTCCCAATCGTCGGGTGCATTGTCCGGATTTCGGACGCCAAGGGCAGTGCGGCTAAAGTCGAACTTCGCTGCATCGCTGATCTCCTTGCCCCATCCGGGAACGTGATCGGCATAGGCGAGATAGACGGCAACGGGGTCTTCCTCTCGGGTGATCCGGTCGAGAACTTCCCGCTTCATCCGTACGTCAAACGACAAGGCGGCCTGCCGGGCCGCAAGAATGTCGGCTTCCTGCGGCCGCTCCGCACGCGGTTCGCAGGCCGCCGCAACAAGAGCGAGCGCGAGCCAATCAGCCCGGCTGTGACGCCGCGACATCCATCCTCCTGAAAGACCCTGAAATCTAAGTCCAGATGCGCGCCGAAAGGAACCCCGGCCGCATCCCGCCGTTTCTGACGCGACTGAACCGGCACGAATGAGCCGGATCGGCTGGAGATCGCGAACCATGGCTTTCAATCAGTCGCACAGAGCATGGGCCGCCATTGTTTCTGGCGCCATCCTCGCGACCGGCGGCATGGCGATGGGTGCGCCGGAAGACCCTGTTCGCATGTCCAGCCTGAAAATCGCGAACATTGCCGGGTACGAGGTCTTGGATCTCGCGGGTGTGCGCGTGGGCGAGATCACGACGGTCGAGACAGACGCCCAGGGCCGCACGCGTTGGCTGAACATCGATCTCGACGCAGGCGGCGAGGCGCGCGTGGCGTCGTTCCGCGCCGATCTCGACGCACGGCAAAAGCTGGTCAATCTGCGCTTGTCGGAAGATCTTCTGATCGCTCGCGCGGATGCTGCCAGCGAGCCGGTCAGCTCACTTTCAATTTGAACTT
>CALMWO010000583.1 GCA_937873805.1 uncultured Hyphomonadaceae bacterium | reverse complement strand
CACGCTGCACCAGAAGATGGGCGAGTATCTGATGAGCGTGGGGGCGGTGAAGGGGCGGTAGGGTGGCGCCGCTTCTAGCCGGGCACGGGTTCGTAGCGGCGGAGGGGCGGGTGGATGGCCATGTCGTGGTCGCAGCTGGTGAGCTTGTCGACGAGGTTCCGGAGGTCTTCGAGGTGGTTCTGGTAGAGGCCGCGCGGGGTCGTGCCGAGCGTCTTGCAGAGGAGCGCGGCGGCGGCGACAGCGACGCCGTGTTGCGCGCCATTGCCCATGAGCTTTGTCGAGGAGCCGGCGACGTGGGTTACGCTGATGTGCTTGCCGGCCATCATCAGGTTGTCGATATTGGCTGAGTACAGGCAGCGGAAGGGGATGCCGTAGGCTTCCTTGTCGCGTCCATCGAAGATCCAGTCCTTGAGGCGGAAATCGTATTTGCCTTCGCCGGGCGCGAACGCGCAGTGGATGCAGAACGATCCATCATTGGCGATCAGCGCGTCGGGGAATTCCTTGTGGGTGCGGATGTCGTTCTCGGTGAGGACGTAGTCGCCCTTGTAGCGGCGAAACTCGCCCTGTGCGGCGACGAAAGCCATCCATTCGAATTCGAGGTTTGCATGCGCCTCGGGCTCGAGCCGCTTCACGTTCGAGAATGTTCCGTAGAGCGCGCGCATCAGATAGTCGCGAACAAGCTCTCCCGATGTGTAGGGGTCGAGCCACTGGCCGTATTCCCAGAAGTGGGTGGCGGGGAAGACGTCGTTGCGCTTGCCGAACCTGAACTCGGGCGTGTTTGGATTTGACCCGGCCTTGGGGCCAGGGCCGTTCTCCACGCCAGGCTGGACAAGCTGTCCGCTGAGATTGGCGTAGTCCTTCGCCACTTCTATGGCCCACGGCACGTCCGGGAACGGAACGGGATGATCCGCCATGCGCGTGCGGAAGAAGAGCGTGTTGCCATGGTGCATGTCGTCAGCGACGTCGGGCGCCAGCGGCTCGTCGTATTGGGCGCGGGATTCGCGACCGAAGAGCGTGTCTGCGCCCGCGAGAACGCCGAGGATCGCAACGCCGCTCGTATCGATGAACATGTCGGCGGTGAAGCGGCGCTCATGGCCGCCGCGCGCCTGGACGGCGTCGATCGAGATGATGCGGTTGCCATCGGTCGCGGCTGCGACGATGCGGTGTTCGATGAAGACTGATGCAGTGGGCTCTGCATCGAGCAGGGAGTACGCGACGAGGTCTCCATCGGCGGTGCGGGCGGAAAGCTCCTTGAGAAGCGCGCCTTGCGTGCCGCGGGGCATGAGCCCGATTTCCTTGCTGGCGTTGCCGCCCAGCACGGTCGTGGATGAGCGCCACCCGCTGGCCGAGACGGGCGGCTGCCAGCGCGGCCGCGCATCCGGACACGCCCCCGCCGACGACCACAACATCGTAGCGCCCGGCGTCGATCGGGTGTTCGGGAAGGCCGCGCAGGGCTTTGCGCCATTTGCGCGTAGTCTCGTTCACCTCGTTGGGAGGTTCGGTTCCGTCGGCGCTGAGGTAGATGGCGTCGCAGCGACCGTCGAAGCCGGTGAGATCGTGCAGGGCAAGCGTGACGTCTCCCGGCGGCAGCGTGACCCTGCCGGCGGATTGCCAGGACCAGTCGCGGTCGTTTGCACCGAATTCGGTGGCGAGTGCGACGCCGTTGATCGACAGCTTGAATGTTCCGGGATGGTAGGTCGGCGCCCAATCCTTTGCCCGGACCCAGACTTCGTAAGTGCCGCCATGCTGCGTCGTAATGGTGGTGGTGGCGTCAGCGACGGGGCGGCCGAGGCCGTGGGCCAGCAGGTAGGGCGAACCCATCTGGGTTTCGAACTGGGAGTCGAGCACCCAGCCGCCATAGTTTGCGAAGTCTTCCGCTTCGATCAGGATGCCTGACGTGGACTTGTCTGCTGCAGCGTTCATTTCGATTTCTCCACGCAGCGACGGATCAGGTTCGCAGGCTTTGGGTGAATGCATCGGCGCGCTTGCTGCGCTCTGCGGTGTAGGCAGGTGTGGGTTGGCCGACCAGATCTTGCCACGGCGCCACGATGCGGCAGGCGGGGCAGGTTCCGTCGAAGTGGGTTTCGGTTCCGCAGGTGCGATGTGTCATGCGGACGGCGACACCTTCGCGTGGACGTTTGACCCATGCTTCGCCCCAGCTTCGTAGCGCCAGGATTATGGAGCGGGTTTCACGCCCCATCGGCGTGAGGCGATATTCGTAGCGCAGCGGACGTTTCGAATAGGCGCGGCGTTCGATGAGACCATCGGCCTCCAGCCGCTTGAAGCGAGCTGTCAGCATTTGCGGCGTGGCGCCGGTCTGGGCCTGAATGTCCTGAAACCGGCTGAGGCCCATGAACAGTTCGCGCAGGATCATGATCGACCAGCGATCACCGATGACGCTTGTTGACCGTGTGATCGGGCAGAGCGTGTCAGGGCATTCGCTTTTCATGGCGCTTTTCCGGGATGCTTTCATCGACGGCCCGTCGCCTCTTGCATAGTGGCTATGTTTTTCATAGTGAATAAGCGCTGTCAATTCGGACACGTTGAAACCTGGGGAGATGTCATGACATTGCTGAAGGTGAAGAC
>CALMWO010000582.1 GCA_937873805.1 uncultured Hyphomonadaceae bacterium | reverse complement strand
AAGGACATTGCGGTGGAAGTCACCTCGATGTCGAAGACATATGCGATGGCTGGCTGGCGCGTTGGCTTTGCCGCAGGGAACGAGCGACTGATCGGCGCGCTGGCGCGCGTGAAATCGTATCTCGACTATGGCGCGTTCACGCCTGTGCAGGTGGCGGCGGCGGCGGCGCTGAATGGTCCGCAGGACTGCGTGATCGAACAGCGCGAAATTTATCGCACGCGCCGCAATGCGATGATCGAGAGTTTCTCGCGCGCGGGGTGGGATATTCCCGAGCCCGAGGCATCGATGTTTGCGTGGGCGCCGATCCCGGAGCCGTTCAAGGAGCTGGGGTCGCTGGAGTTCTCGCTGCGGCTGATCAAGGAAGCGCATGTGGCGGTGGCGCCGGGCGCGGGCTTTGGCGAGCATGGCGACAATTATGTGCGTCTCGCGCTGGTCGAGAACGAGCAGCGCATCCGTCAGGCGGCGCGCAATGTGCGGAAATTTCTTGAGGCGAATGGCGTGAAGGTGAAGCCTGAGAAGGAGCCCAAGGCTCCGAAGGCTGAGGCTGCACCGGTACGGAAGGTTGCGGGATGACGGCGCCTAAGGGGAGTGGGACGCTGCGGCTTGGCGTGGCCGGGCTGGGCACGGTCGGCGGCGGCTTGCTGAAGCTGATCGAGCGGCAGGACGAGCTGCGGCTTCCGGGAAAGCTGGAAGTCGTGGCCGTGTCGGCGCGCAACAAGAGCCGCAATCGCGGCGTCGATATCTCGAAGTTCCGTTGGGTCGATGATCCGGTCGAGCTGGCGCTGGCGGACGACATCGATGTCGTCGTCGAGCTGGTGGGCGGATCGGATGGTCCGGCCAAGCGGACAGTCGAGGCGGCGCTGCGTTCCGGCAAGGCGGTGGTGAGCGCGAACAAGGCGCTCATTGCTGAGCACGGAATTGAAATCGCGGCGCTGGCGGAGAAGCACAACGCCCACCTGCTGTTCGAAGCGGCGGTGGCGGGCGCCATCCCGATCGTGCGGGCGGTGAAGAACTCGCTGTCAGGCGTGATTGTCAGCCGCGTGTCGGGCATTCTCAACGGGACGTGCAACTACATCCTGAGCGAGATGCTGCGGACGGGCGCGGCTTACGAGACGGTGCTCGCCGAAGCGCAGCGGCTTGGTTACGCCGAGAGCGATCCATTCCTCGATGTGTCGGGTGGCGACGCCGCGCACAAGGTTCTGATCCTTGCCTCGATCGCGTTCGGCGCGCAGCCGAACTTTGCGCAGGTGCAGGTCGAAGGCATCGACAAGATCGAGGCGATGGATATCGCGCTGTCGAACAAGTTCGACTACCGCATCAAGTTGGTGGCCGAGGCTTTCCGATCGAGCAATGGCGTGAAGTGCCGCGTCGCGCCGGTGCTGGTGCGGCACGACCATCCGCTGGCGCAGATCAACGGGCCGCTCAATGCGGTGCTGGTTGAGGGCGAGCCGGTGGGGCGTCTGACGTTCACGGGTCCAGGCGCAGGCGCCGGCCCGACGGCTGCGGCTGTGATGGGCGACCTCGCGCGTCTGTTCGAGGGGCCGGCGACGCCGCCGCTGGGCAAGCCTGCGGCTGAGCTTCTGCCGCTGATCACCTCGGAGAACGGCGTGGCGGATCAGGGCTCGTTCTTCATTGGCGCCAAGCTGGCTGACAAGCCGGGCATGTTCGCCGATCTGACGGAACAGCTGGGTGATGCTGGTATCTCGATCGACAAGCTGATTCAGGAATCCGCCGGCGACAGCGGCGCCGCCCCAATCGCGATCCTGACGCATCCTTGCCCACGCGCTTCTGTTGAAGCCGCGCTGGCAAAGATCGCCGAACTGAAGATCACGGCGGATACGCCGCGCCTTCTGCGCATCGAGACGCGCGCCTGATTGCACCTGTTATTTTCTGGTTGCCAATCTCTCTTCGGTTGCGGTGAAGCCGGAGTGTCGGCCCGGGTCGCTTTCGGGAACACCGGTTGCGAAATAGGCGATGCCTGTTCCCGTTGCGCGGTCGATCCAGAGGCCTGACTTCAGGCCGTAGGCGTCGCCGGCATGGCCGATGCGCGGGATATCATCGCCGAAGGGATTGTCGCGACAGCCTTCAGCATGCGTTGCGAGCGTTTGCGTCGCGAGGCCGTAACGGCAGAGAGCGCCGCGCGCCGCATCATTGCCCGCATCCGCTTCATAGGTCTGGCCGTTGGCGCCATTGAAAGTCCATTGCGGCGTCAGTATCAGCGTGACGGATGCAGGTGAAAGCAGGCGAACGCCATCCACCTCGCCGCCGCCGAGCAACAGGCGGCCAATGCGTGCAAGTCCGTTGGCGGAGATGCGCAGGCCGCCCTGAGGCGAGAAGATCGCGCCATTGGCGCCGGGCTTCCACACGCCGAGATCGCAGGCGTCGTTGGCGGCAGGCGTGACGGCGCAAGCTGGCTTTTTGCCCTTATTGTCATCGCGAATGGCTTCGCCGTCGCGATAGAGCACGACTGCTCGCGCTGCGGCGTCCGTGCTGCAGGAATCCCAGTTGAAGCAGGCGTCAATTGCCAGAGGCTTGAGCACGAGGCGGTCCATCAGCCTGTCGAACCGCTCGCCGGTCGCGCGTTCCATGATGGCGGCGACGATCGGGAAGTTGAAATTCACGTAGCTGAAGCTGTCGCCGGGGCCGTGCGCCCTGTCCCACGCTTCAGGATTTGAAAGCGTCGCGCGCATGTCGGCGTCGAGCTCGGTGGTGAGCGTCTCGACGTGGAGGTCGCTGAGCTGCTCGCCGAACAGGGTCACGTCCTCGTCCACCATCCGGGCCTTGACCCGCCCCACCTCGAGCTCGACGAGCTCGGCCTCTCGACGTTCCCGACGCCGCCCGAAGATGCTCATGGCGCGATCCTGTCAGAGTCCCTCGCGTACCGTGTCCGGGTCCCCCTCACCGACCCTCTC
>CALMWO010000581.1 GCA_937873805.1 uncultured Hyphomonadaceae bacterium | reverse complement strand
AGACCTACACCCTCACCTATGAAACGCCGGCGCTCGGCGATTCATTCGGCAATGACTTCATCGGCATTCGTCCGGTTGCGCCGGACAAACACCGCACGATGGAAGTGCGGTCCGTGCGCGTGCATGGCATTACGGCGAAGAAGTCTTAGCCGTTGAAACCCCGAATGGCGTCGATCACCTGATCCTGATCCGCCGCGCTGAGATAAGGATGCATCGGCAGCGACATGACGCGGTTGCGGATCGATTCCGTGACCGGGAGCCCGCCCGGCGCTTTCGGATACACCGAATAGACATCCTGCATGTGGATCGGGATCGGATAGTAGATCGCGGTGGGCACGCCCTTGGTTTTCAGGTGGGCGATCAACGCATCGCGACTGTCGTGCTCGATCGTGTACTGCGCCCAGTTCGAGAAGCCACCTTCGATGACTTTCGGAACCGCGCGAACGTGGGACGCCAGCGCCTTTGAATAGCGCGTTGCAATGGCGTCGCGCTTCTCCAGCTCGTCAGGATAGATTTTCAGTTTCTCGGAGAGGATCGCGGCCTGCATCGCATCGAGGCGCGAGTTCACGCCGATGCGCATGTTGAGATAGCGCGGATCATTGTCGTATTTCTTCGCGGCCATGTCTTCAGCCGACGCCTTGCCGTGGATGCGGATCGAGTCGATGAGGCCGGCCAGCGAGTCGTCATTGGTGAGGACAGCGCCGCCATCGCCATAGCAGCCGAGCGGTTTGGCAGGGAAGAAGGACGCGGTTGCGACATCCGCCCAGTCGAGCGGCTGCTTGCCATGCAGCGTGCAGCCGAAACCCTGCGCCTGGTCGGCGATGAGCTTGAGGCCGTGGCGTTTCGCGATGGCGGAGATGGCCACGTAATCTGCAGGCTGGCCGAAGAGATCGACGGCGATGATGGCGCGGGGCTTGAGCTTGCCGTCTTTCTTCACCGCTTCGATGGCAGCATCGAGGCTGGCGGGGTCCATGTTGTAGGTATCGGGCAGCACATCGACGAAGACGGGGCTGGCGCCGACGAGCGGAGCCACTTCGGCGCTGGCGACGAAGGTGAAGCTTGGAACGAACACGGCATCGCCGGGGCCAATGTTCCACGCGCGCAACGGGAGCAGCAACGCGTCAGTGCCGTTGGCGCAGGCGAGCCCGGGTGTTGCGCCGGCAAAGGTTGCGAGCGCTTTTTCGAAGTTCGTGACTTCCGGACCCATGATGAAGCCGCAGGTGGAAACGACACGCTCGATGGCGGCGTCGATCTGCGGGCGGATACGGTCGCGCTGGGCGGCGAGGTCGATGAAATTCATGGGGCTGACTCACGCTGTAGGACTGCGGCTGACATGCCCGCGGGGGGAGTCGCGGGCAAATCACCTTGCGCTGCAAACTGTAACGTAGAGCGGCTCAGGGCGCGACGGGCGGTCGCAGGTTCCAGTGGAGAACCACGGGGTCAGGCGTGAGCTCGATCACGCCGTAACCGCCTGTTGGCAGCTTCGCGTCGGGGCGGTGGGTGTTTGCGGCGGCAAGCGCAAAACGGGCGATGCCGTTGGAGGTGACGATCAGATGGTCGCCCTCCTCTTCTGCGAGGTCGGAGAAGAGTTCCTGCCAGTTGCCGATGATGGCGGCGGGGTCGACACGCCAGCCGGGCGGCGGGATGGAGTCGCGCTCCCAGGCATCAAGCGCAGGCTTGCCGATGCGAGCGATGACGTCTTCCTCGGGGCGGTTCTCGTCGGGGCCGTAGTCGATCTCGCGGAGGAAGAGATCGGTTGTGAGCTCGGGCGCGTTGGCCTGTGCGGCGAGGATGGCGCGGGCGGTTTCGCGCGTGCGCTTCAGCGGACCGGAGCGGGCGGTGGCGAACGATGTGGTGGCGAAATGTCTGGCGAGGGCTTCG
>CALMWO010000580.1 GCA_937873805.1 uncultured Hyphomonadaceae bacterium | reverse complement strand
TATCGACAGGCACAAGACACGTATCGCAGTTGCCGCAATTTCCGGGGTGTGCTTCGCCGAAGTGCGCAAGGATCGCTTTGCGACGGCACTCTGTCGTTTCGCAGATATCGAGCAGCGCGTTGAGCTTCTTGTTTTCGACGCGCTTGATCTCTTCCGGCGCATTGCCCTGCGCGATCATGCTGCGGCGCTGCACGACGTCGGCCATGCCATAGCACATCCACGCATCGGACGGCAGGCCATCGCGGCCCGCGCGGCCGGTCTCCTGATAATACGCCTCGACCGATGACGGCATGTCGAGGTGGGCGACGTAGCGCACATCGGGCTTGTCGATGCCCATGCCGAAGGCGACGGTGGCGACGAGGCAAAGACCATCTTCAGTGATGAAGGCGTCCTGGTTGCGCGAGCGGATGCTGCCATCCATGCCGGCGTG
Organism: uncultured Hyphomonadaceae bacterium; assembly: GCA_937873805.1. Taxonomy (GTDB): domain Bacteria; phylum Pseudomonadota; class Alphaproteobacteria; order Caulobacterales; family Hyphomonadaceae; genus UBA7672. The sequence goes on along the minus strand of CALMWO010000580.1, from coordinate 13,174 downwards.
ATAGGGCAGCGCGCGGATGCCGTGCTCGCTCAGCCATTCGGCGGTGGCTTCCACCTTCTTGCGCGAGAGGCAGTAGACGATGCCGCTTGCATCCTTGTGCTTGCTCAGAAAGTCCCGCAGCTGTTCGCGCGGCTTGTCGCGCTGGACGATCGTGTAGGAGATGTTCGGCCGATCGAAGCTGGTGATGAAGACGCGCGCTTCGCGCAGGGCCAGACGCTCGATGATGTCCGCGCGCGTGATGGGATCGGCCGTGGCGGTGAGTGCGATGCGCGGCACTCCGGGGAAATTCGCGGCGATCGATGACAGTTCACGATATTCTGGGCGGAAGTCGTGGCCCCATTGGCTGACGCAGTGCGCCTCGTCGATCGCGAACAGGCTGATGGTCACGTCGTGCAGCATGGACTGGAAGCCCGGCGTGGTGAGCCGCTCGGGCGCGACGTAGAGCAGTTTCAGTTCGCCGGATTGCAGCTGGTGGCGCACCTGGCGCATCTCGTCCGGCGTCAGCGCGGAATTGTATGCTGCGGCTGAAACACCAGCCTGGCGCAGCGCTTCGACCTGATCACGCATCAGGGCAATCAGGGGCGAGACCACGATCGCAACGCCGGGACGGCACAGCGCGGGCGCCTGATAGCAGATCGACTTGCCTGCGCCCGTGGGGAACAGAACCACGGCGTCGCCGCCGTTTGTTACATGATCGACAACTTCGCCCTGCAGCCCGCGGAATTCGGCATGGCCGAAGACGTCCCGCAGAATACTGAGCGGTTCCCTTGTCTCCGATTGCACGCTTTACCGCCTTGCCCTGCACGTCTCGCCATCACGGCGGGGCGGAATAGATAGTCCGTAGCGTCACCATACAACAGTTACGTGAGCGCTCTCGTCTGTGAGTTGACGGGCCGAAACACGGTTCCTAGCGTCGCAGACAACAAAAACGATCAACGTCTTGAGGGAGACGGACCACATGAAGATCAAGCTGTTTGCGGCGACTGCCGTTCTGGCGCTGGGCCTTGCGGCCTGCGGCGGAGAGACCCCTGCCCCGGAACCCGTGGCCGAAGCGCCAGCTGCCGAAGCACCTGCGCCGGAACCAGCGCCGGTCGCCACCGCTTCGATCGGCGAGACGCCGGCCGATCCGGTCGCCTTCATGAAGACGCGTAGCGACAATTACAAAGACCTCGGCAAGAACTTCAAAGTCCTGCTCGACAACTCGAAGCTCGGCACACCGGACATGGCGGCGGTCTCCGCGGCAGCGGCGAAGGTCAACGAGTATGCCGGCTTGATGGGAACCTGGTTCCCGGCTGGCACTGGCCCTGAAGCCGGCAAGACCGAAGCCAAGGCCAATGTCTGGACTGAGCGCGCTGACTTCGATGCGAAGCTCGCAAACCTGCAGACCGAAGCCGGCAAGCTGGTGACGGCGGCGGGAACGGATGCGGCTGCGTTCAAGGCCCAGTTCGGCCCGACGGGCGGAACCTGCAAAGCCTGCCACGACACCTTCCGCGAGGAAGACAAGGACAAATAGGTGACGGACGACACCGTCATCTCTGCCACCCCGGCGCAACCCGAACCAAAGCAAAAGGTCTGGGATGCGCCGGTACGGCTGGTTCACTGGCTGCTCGTCTTTCTCGTCGCCTTCTCATGGTGGACGGCTGAGGAAGGCGAGATGCAGTGGCATTACTGGTCTGGCCTGACGATTGTCGGCCTGCTGGTGTTTCGCGTGTATTGGGGATTTGCCGGGCCGGAGACGGCGCGCTTCTCGCGCTTCGTCAAAGCGCCTGGCGATGTTCTTTCCTACACGGGCAAGCTGTTCAGACCGAACTATCGCGCCAGCTTCGGGCATAATCCACTCGGCGCGCTAAGCGTTATTGCGATCCTGCTCGCCCTGATCGCGCAGGTCGTGCTGGGGCTGTTCGCTTCAGATACGGATGGGCTCGAGTCGGGGCCGCTCTCACCTTATGTGAGTTATGAATTCTCGCAGGATGCTGCTGCCCTGCATGAAGATGCATTCAATATCCTGCTGATCCTCATCGGCCTGCATATTGCGGCGATCGTCTTCTATCTTCTCGCCAAGCGGATCAACCTGATCGGGCCAATGATCACCGGAAGCCGGAAGGCTGACGACGTCGAAGGCCCGGCGTCGGGCATCGCGCCGGTTCCGCTGTGGCGCTTCCTGCTGGGCGTGGCGATTGCGGGGCTGACGGTGTTTCTGATCGTGTGGCTGCCGACAACCCGCTAAAAAACGGGCGCCGACTACTTCGTGCCGAACATTCGATCGCCAGCATCGCCCAGGCCGGGGACGATATAGCCCTTCTCATTCAGGTGGCTGTCGATAGCCGCCGTGAACACCGACACGTCCGGGTGCGCTGCCGTGAATTTCGCAATACCTTCGGGCGCCGCAAGAAGGCAGAGAAAGCGCAGGCGGTTGGCGCCGCGATCCTTGAGGCGCTGGATGGCCGCGATGGCTGAATTTCCTGTGGCGAGCATGGGATCGACCACGATGATCAACCGGGCCTCCATCTCGGCTGGCGCCTTGAAGTAATACTCAACCGACTCAAGCGTGTCGTGATCGCGATAGAGCCCGACATGCGCCACGCGGGCGGCAGGCACCAGATCGAGCATGCCATCCAGCAGGCCGTTTCCGGCGCGCAGGATGGACGCGAAGACCAGCTTCTTGCCCTTGATGATCGGTGCATCCATCGGACCCATCGGCGTTTCGATGGCGGTCGTCTCGAGCTCGATATCGCGCGTGACCTCGTAGCAGAGCAGGTGCGCTATCTCGCGTAGCAGCGTGCGGAAGCCTGCGGTTGAGGTCGTCTTGTCCCGCATCAGCGTGAGCTTGTGCTGGATCAGCGGATGATCGACGACCGTTACGCCCTGCATCGTATTTCCCTCACGCTCTGCGCCGGAATGCTTTCGCGCGTAACGCACAGTTGTAAAGGGCCGCGCGCGGGGCTGAGCGTGGCGGCTTTCCCGGCGCCCGACTTCGTTATATACGGCAGACGACAACGCTCGCCGGAGATGCACATGCGCGGATTGATCTATCTGGGCCTAGCCATTGCGCTCGCCGCTCCCTCCTTTGCGCAGCAGCCGACGATGCCGGCCAAGCCAGAGGTTGCCTGCGCGGTGACTGACGCGACGCTTCCAGCCGGATTGACGGACTGGAACGGCAAGGCCGCGATGAGCACGGCGCCCGGCGTCGAGCATCTGGCGCACGCGAAGCTGGCATTGGGCAAAGGCTATGAGGCCGGCCTGCTGAATACGCCCAAGGTCGCGATGCCGGTTCAGCCGGAAAAGCCGGGCGGATCGGTAGCTTATGCCGGGCTGTTCTCGTTCACGGTTGAGACAGAGGGCGCTTATACGGTTGCATTGAGCACGCCGGCATGGATCGATGTGCTTGAGGACGGCAAGTCCGTCGAACCTACGAAGTTTGGTCACGGGCCCGAATGCACAACCATTCGCAAAATGGTGGTCTTCACGATGAAGCCGGGGACGCATGTGCTGCAAGTGTCGGGCAATCCGGCTGCGACGCTGAAGCTGATGGTTGCGAAGACGTCCTGAAGTCTCTTCCACGCAATCGGGGATTGATGGCAGCGATGCTGGTTGGAGCATCGCTGATCGGGCTTGTTGCATGCGTCAGTTCGGCGGCGCCTGCGGGCGAGCCATGGCCGGCGGCTGATCTTGCCCCGCCCCATCCTGCCGACAATCCGCCGACACCGATCAAGATCGAGCTGGGGCGGCGTCTGTTCTATGATGGCGACCTGTCGTGGGACGGCACGATGAGCTGCGCGACCTGTCATGAGCAGAAGCGTGGCTTCACTGATCCCAACAAGACGCGGCCGGGCTTTGATGGGCAACCGGGCGAGCGGAACATTCAGACGCTGGCGAATGTCGCGTGGTTCGGGTCGCTGACCTGGGGCGGGCCGCATGTTGATACGCTGGAGCATCAGGCGCTGATCCCGATCGAGGGCTTTGTGCCGGTGGAGATGGGGTTCGGCGGCAAGCCTGAGGGCGCGCTGGCGCAACGCTTGAAGGATCAGGCGTGTTATCCGCAACTGTTCCGCGCGGCATTCCCGGAGCGCAAGGGCGAGGTTTCGCTCGATACGATCACGATGGCGCTGTCAGTGTTCCAGCGTTCACTGGTGTCGCTGGATTCGCCTTATGATCGTTATCGGCGTGGCGAGGCTTCGGCGATTTCGGATCAGGCGAAGCGCGGCGAGGCCTTGTTCAATTCAAAGCAGTGCGCGAGCTGTCATGCCGGACCGCACTTTACAGATTCAGCGCTGCCGGGCCGGAAGCCTGCGGAGACATTCCACCGATTGGCCATGCCTGCTGATGGAAAGGATGCGGGGCTACAGCGGATCACGCAGAAGGCCGATGATGCGGGCAAGTTCAGAACGCCGAGCCTTCGCAACGTTGCGCTGTCTGCGCCCTATATGCACGACGGCGAAGTCGCGACTCTGAGCGATGCGATCCGGCATCACTATGGATTGGCCGATCAGACAGATGCGCGACTGAAGCAGACCGTGAGCGATGGCGAGATTGCCGACCTTGTGGCGTTCATGGAAACGCTGACGGATCGACCCTTTATCACCAACCCGGCGCACGCGCTACCGAAGCGGGAATGCCCGGTCGCCGAGGACGCCGTACTCGCAAGCGGCGAAGCCAATTCGAGCAGGCTGCACAACAGCCCGGCAGGCCCTTAAGCCGTCTTCGCCTCCGCCAGGTCGAGCTCCGCGATCATCGCCTTGCGCATTTCGAATTTCTGGATCTTGCCGGTGACAGTCATCGGGAACGCATCCACGAACTTCACATAGCGCGGGATCTTGTAGTGCGCGATCTGGCCTTTGCAGAAGGCGACGATTTCTTCGCGTGAGGATTGCTCGCCGGCGCGCAGCTTGACCCATGCGCAGATTTCCTCGCCGAATTTCGGGTCGGGCACGCCGATGACCTGCACGTCCTCGATCTTCGGGTGGCGGAAGAGATATTCCTCGATCTCGCGCGGGAAGACGTTCTCACCACCGCGGATGACCATGTCCTTGATGCGGCCGACGATGTTGCAATAGCCCTCGTCGTCGATGGTCGCGAGATCGCCGGTGTGCATCCAGCCTTCTTCGTCAACGGCTTCGGCGGTCTTCGCTGGATCATCCCAGTAACCGATCATGACGGAGTAGCCGCGGGTGCAAAGCTCGCCCGGCTGGCCACGCGGAACAGTGGCGCCGCTTTCATCGACAACTTTCACTTCGAGGTGCGGTTGCACGCGGCCCACGGTTGAGACGCGGCGTTCGAGCGGATCGTCCATCGCGGTCTGGAATGAAACGGGACTGGTTTCGGTCATGCCATAGCCGATGCCGACTTCACGCATATTCATGCGATCGATGACTTTCTTCATCACCTCGATCGGGCATGGCGACCCGGCCATGACGCCGGTGCGAAGCGTGGAGAGGTCGAACTTGTCGAATTCCGCATTTTCGAGTTCAGCGATGAACATCGTCGGCACGCCGTGAAGGCCAGTGCATTTTTCAGCCTGCACGGTTTTCAGCACGGTGAGCGGCTCAAAACCTTCGGACGAATAGATCATCGCAGCGCCATGAACGACGCACGCGAGATTGCCCATCACCATGCCGAAGCAGTGGTAGAGCGGGACCGGGATCAACAGGCGATCGCCATGGCGGAGCCCCATGCCCAGACCGACGAAGTAGGCGTTGTTGAGAATATTGCGGTGAGACAGCGTCGCGCCCTTGGGAAGGCCGGTGGTGCCTGAGGTGAACTGGATGTTGATTGCATCGTTGCGATCGAGCGTCTCGGCGATCTCTTCGACCCGGGCGACATGAGCGCCTGTCGACTGCGCCGCGATTTCCTCGAACGCCATCCAGCCGGGACCAGGCTGGCCGCCGATCTGGGCGACGATGCGGAGATCCGGCAGGCGTTTCGATTTCAGATCACCCGGCCTGGAGGTCGCGATCTCGGGGGCGAGTTCGTTGATCATGCCGACATAGTCGGACGTCTTGAATTTCTCAGCGCAGACGAGCGCCTTCACGCCGACCTTGTTGAGCGTGTATTCGACTTCGGAGAGACGATAGGCCGGGTTGATATTGACCTGGATCATGCCGACGCGAGCGGTAGCGAACTGCACGAGAGTCCACTCCGCGCAGTTGGGGGCCCAGACTCCGACGCGATCGCCGACCTTGAGGCCGAGCGCGAGCAAGCCCGCTGCGATGCGATCAACCTCGAAGGAGAATTGTTCGTAGGTCCAGCGGATGCCCTGATGGACGGAAACGAGGGCTTCCTGCTTGGGCCATTGCCTTGCCGCGCGGAGGAGAGCTTCGCCGATCGTGTATTCGAGCAGCGCCGGTTCGGAGGCGCCGCGAACGATGCTGAGCTGCGTCATTTTTTGTCTCTCCCTACGGACAAACTAGCAATGCGGCCGGGTTCGCGCCAGCGCATGTGGCGGCGCCTTCGCGCGCGGGGTGCGTGCGAAGCGCAAAAGAACCTCACGATTTTGCGCGTTCTAGGTGAGCGCGCCTACAAAGAGATACGGATATCGGGATTTGCGCATTGCGCGCGCAGCCCCCTCCGTCTCGCCGCGAAGATGCGGCGATCCACCTCCCCCGCCTTCGGCGGTGGAGGACGTTCCCCTCAGTCTTGCCCTCCACCTGCGTAGCAGACGAAGGTGGATCGCTGACGTCGTCAGCAAGACGGAGGGGGATGGTGAGGTATGGCCGCTTGCGGCAACCGGTTCTGTTTCCTGATGTGTGTCGCTCGTCTCTTCGGGCAGAGCAGCCGTCGTCGGTCCCGTGTGCCAATCACGGGGCTGACGGAGGTTGCGCATCCGACAAGTAGAGGCGACGCCAAGCACAAGCTCGACAAGCACGCGCAACATCGCTGTCAGCCAGAGCTGAGGAAGCGATGGGATTACCAGCCCGTTTGCGCGCGTTTGTGCCTGTGTCATGGCCATGATCATAACCCCCGCAAAATCCCCGGTAGAATCTGCGCAGCGCCATCCCCCAATCTTTCTGGTTAGCGGGCTGAAATCGTTCGGGAATGGAAGAATCCGTCCTGCGAATTCGCAGCCCCTCTATCCCCCACTGGCCGGAGTTCTTATCTAGTCAGCGACGGGTTTTCGCCCGCTCACGGTTCCAGCCGGCCTCGCCATGGAGAACCAGATGCAGACCTCCTTCCACGTTCATGGCGTGACCTGCGGATGTGCGCCTGATGTGCGCGCAACCGGCGAGACCGACACGCGACCGCGCGTCGTGATTGTGGGCGCGGGGTTTGGCGGGCTGTCGGCGGCGAAGGCGCTGCACAAGGCAGACGTCCGCGTGACGCTGGTGGACCGGCGCAATCATCACCTGTTCCAGCCCCTGCTCTATCAGGTGGCGACGGCAGGCCTGTCTCCCGGACAGATCGCGACGCCGATACGCACCGTGCTGCGCGACCAGAAGAACGCGGAAGTGCTTCTCGGCACCGTGACCGGTGTGGATGTGGCGCGGCGGCAGGTTCTGCTGAGCGGGCATGAGATCAATTACGACTATCTCGTTCTGGCGACCGGCGCGCGGCATTCATATTTCGGGCGCGATGAGTGGGAGCCGTTTGCGCCGGGGCTGAAATCGCTTGAGGACGCAACCGAGCTGCGCAAACGGATACTGCTCGCGTTCGAGCGTGCGGAACTGGAACAAGACCATCTCGCGCGACAGCGGTTGCTTACCTTCGTGGTGATCGGCGCAGGGCCGACGGGCGTCGAGATGGCGGGATCGATCGCGGAGCTGGCGCATCGTGCGCTGGCGAGCGACTTCCGCGCGATCGACCCGCATCTGGCGCGTGTGGTGCTGGTGGAAGCGGGGCCGCGGGCGCTGTCGAATTTTCCCGAAGCGCTGTCTGCCTACACGGCCAGGGAACTGAAAAAGCTGAACGTCGAGCTGATGACGCACACCAAGGTGGTGGGCGTCGATGAGGCGGGCGCGACATTGCAGGGCGCGGATGGCGCGGTTGCGGCAATGCCATCGGCGTGCGTGATCTGGGCGGCGGGTGTTGCGGCCTCGCCTGTGGCGAAGTGGCTGGGCGTCGAAGGCGACCGCGCGGGGCGCGTTGCGGTCGATGAATGCCTGACGGTAGCGGGGCATCCCGGGATTTTCGTGCTGGGCGATTGCGCGCTGGCGAAGGACGCCAAGGGCAAGGCCCTGCCAGGCCTCGCGCCCGTGGCGAAGCAACAGGGCGAATATGTCGGCAAGCTGCTGACCGCGCTGAGGAAGACGCCCGGCGCGAAACGTTTTGCTTTCGCCTACCCCCCGTTTGCCTACAGGGACTATGGCGCGCTGGCGACGATCGGGCGGAAGATCGCGATTGCCGATTTCGGCTCATTCAGCCTGCGCGGGTTCATTGGCTGGCTCACCTGGTCGCTCGCGCATATCTACTTCCTGATCGGATTCAGGAACCGCTTCTCGGTGGCGCTCGACTGGACGTGGAGCTACCTCACCTTCCAGCGCGGGGCGCGGCTGATCACCGGCCCGGTGGACGAGGCGCGCCAAAGCGCCAGGACGGATGGCGCGGGGCTAAGCCGCAAGGCGGCCTGAGACGGCCATTCCGGGCCTCGAAACCCCTGAAAATGTGGAATTTCACTCCGGGACGCTGCGCTCGCTTGCGCTTAATACTTCGGGTGCTATAGAGCCCGACCGACCGCGGAGAGGTGCCAGAGTGGTCGATCGGGACGGTCTCGAAAACCGTTGTACGTGCAAGCGTACCGTGAGTTCGAATCTCACCCTCTCCGCCAGCCGGACCTAGCTCTCCGGACCAGTTCCAGACATCAGCGCGAATAGCCCGCTTTTGGCGGCTCTTTGGCGCGTGCTGGCGTCTCTACCTTCACCGAAGCTCCCGCGTATCGCCGGGTTTCGGGCCCCTGTCTCTCCTGGCAGGCAGCGAACTTGCCCGTCCCCGTTCTCCTCGCAGCATTCACGAGCGATCGAGAGGCCGTCTAGCGCAACTGCGCTGGCCGCCAGCCTGACATCGCCCTCCTCGCGACTAGTTAGGCCGCAGCTCTGCGCTTTGCCGGCCCTTCATTCAGCTTGAATCTATTGACCAGTTCAGCCAGGTCAGCTGCTTCGTTCGCGAGGCTCTGTGTGGCGGCAGTGGATTCTTCCACCATTGCGGCATTCTGTTGCGTCGCGCGGTCCATGTCATTCATCGCAGAGTTCACTTGCGCAAGGCTTGCTGATTGTTCTTGGGCAGACTGAGCGAGTTCGCTCATCAGCGCGCTCACTGCGCCGATCTGGACGGCGATCCCGTCGAACTCTTCGCCCGTTCGATTTACCAGCGACACACCCATTTCTACATGAGCGCTGGAGCTCTCGATAAGCACTTTGATCTCACGGGCAGCTTCGGCCGCGCGTTGCGCCAGAGTGCGGACTTCCTGCGCGACGACCGCAAAACCCTTCCCGGTATCACCGGCGCGAGCAGCTTCGACGCCGGCATTAAGTGCAAGCAGGCTGGTCTGGAATGCGATCTCGTCGATCACACCGACAATTCGTGAAATCTGCCTCGCTGACTGATCGATCGCATTCATGGCGTCGATCGCTTCACGGACAACCAGACCGCCCTTCTCGGCCTTTTCTCGAGTTGAGGTCACTGCGCTGTCGGCGCCGCGCGCGTTCTCGGCGCTGCGCTGGACAGTGGCGGTGATCTCGTCGAGAGCGCTTGCGGTTTCTTCAAGGCTGGCTGCCTGGCGCTCGGTGCGCTGGGATAGGTCATCCGCGGCGTGGCCAATTTCTCCAGCACTTGTCTTTATCGAATCAACATTGGCTACGACCACCGACATTGCGCTTTGCAGTTGCTTCAGCGCTGCGTTGAAGTCGCGTTTCAACTGGGCGTACTCGTCGGAGAAATGTTCATCGATTTGCGCCGTCAGATCGCCCTTGGCCATTCGCGAGAGCCCCGAGGCGAGCGTGAAAACCACTTTCGACTGCTCTTCGCCGATCCGTTGCTGCAGGGCAGCGCGTTCGCTTGCCGCCTTCTGCTCGGCGGCGCGAGCATCTGCTTCAGCCAATTGGGCCTGGAGCACGTCCTCAAGCGTCTTGCTGATGTTGCGGGCGACCCACATGAGCAGGACAGCCTCGCTCACGAGGATCACAGCATGCACAACCACTCGCCAGAAGTCGCCGCCGCCCGGAAACACTGCTGCCGGTAGGATGAAATTGAGGGTCAGGTGATGCAACGCAACGGTCGCCGCGCCTGCAAGAATCGCGCGCCAGTCGCAAAAGATGGTCAGAACTGCGAGCGCGGCAAAATAGGCCATGTGCATGTCGATTTGCCACGCATGCCCCCGCAACGAGGCAACGAGCAATGATACCTGCGCCATGAGCGCGACCGAAGCGCAGAGCCGCCCGGCCAGTCCTCGCGAATCTAAGCGCAGCACAAGTGTCGAAGCGCCTGCGACGATCAATCCGGCGATCGCCAGCTGCAACCAAGGCTCGCCGATGGCGAAAGCCGTGCCACCCACCACAAGGGGAAGCAACCAGTTCAACGCGGTGACAACCTGGGCGCCGAACTGGCGCTGGTCAGCGAGCGTTCTATACATTTCCTGGTTCCTTACTGGGTCCGCACAGCCCCGTCACGAAAGGGTCCAAAAGCAGGAGTGCGCCCTCCGCATAGAGGCGCTGCGCCAAAAACTTGTCACTGGAGACAACGATCATGACGGAATCAGCGCCGCCAACGCGCGTGACTGCGCCAGCGCGGCCGGCCGCTTCAAACGCCTGAGCCGGCGTCCACCACGGCGGGAAAACAGCAGCGATCTCATTGGGAGAGCGCGGCCCGGCGCTCAGCACGACTGCGACCGCCAGACTCGCTAGCGCAAACGCGAGGGCCGGCACAACTGATAGCAGCTTGAACAACGCGCGAAGCGGATGCTCACAGCAATGCGCAACCGAAGAAATTTCGACCAACGCTGAAGCCCTTCCTTGCGCCTGACACAAGTCAGCCGGGTTTCGGTCGATGCATGAAGCACAGTTAATGGACGTTTAAATTCGGCCACTTCCTGTTCATCATTGACCGCGCGCAGCTCCGCATGGGTTCGCGTGTGATCGTCGTGACAAATTCCTCAAGCTGCCAGCGATGGGATGGCGGCTGGGAGCCACGGCCAGGACTGGCTGCGATCTTCGGGCCGAATCTCACACTCCAACAGCGGGTCGCCTCGGCGGTGAGTACTTCAAGCCGCGTGCTGAATCACGGTTGGTGGAAGGCGGCCGCCGTTCGTTCGAAATTCGGCTCACTGGGGTCTCCCGGAAGCCAGCAAACATGGCCCTTGCCGGAGACCCGTTAGCGTAGGTCTGACAGCACCGTCGCCAGAAATCGCTGAGCAGATTGTCGAGACTTGAACCCGAGCATCTTTCGCTCGCGCCGTCGGATCGGCAGATGAGAATTCTAAGCGCGGTTGTTCTCGCGCAATCGACCTGGGCGATGAACATCTCTGCGACCAAGCGCTCAAAGCGCTGAACCGTACGATGCCAACCCGTCAGTGACGATGCTCTCTGGCTCCACGCCTTGGTTCCGGAGGAATCGCTTCAACAGTTTCAGTGCTGAATGCGTATCGCGACGTTTCTGAACGACGAGATCGAGCACCTCTCCCTCGTCATCGACAGCGCGCCACAAGAACACGCGCTCGCCACCGATCTTGCAGACCATCTCGTCGAGATGCCAGCGAGGCGATGGTGGGAGCTTGCGGCGTCGAAGATTGGCTGCGATCGTCGGACCGAACTTCACTGTCCAGACGCGGATCGTCTCGTAGGAAACTTCGATGCCACGTTGGGCTAGCATTTCCTCGACATCGCGCAGGCTGAGCGTGAAGCGGAAGTACAGCAGATCGCGTGCTGAATGACGGCCGACGGGAACCGGTGGCGTTTGTACGATACTCGCGTCATTGGGGTCTCCCGAAGGCCAATGAACACGGCCTTACCAGAGACTCGCTAGCGTAGGTCTGACAGCACCCTTCCAAGTTATCCGTCGACGGACACCGAGGCCGCGGACTCTTCAGGTGCGATGGAGCGGCGACGCGTCAGCCATCGCCGAACAGCGAGGAAGAAGAGCGGAATGAAGAAGATACCCAGCAGCGTTGCGGTGATCATTCCACCCATGACGCCCGTTCCCACTGCCTGACGGCTGGCGGCGCCCGCGCCCGTAGCCGTCACCAGCGGGACCATACTGAGAACAAAGGCCAGAGACGTCATGATGATAGGCCGCAGGCGGAGCTTCACAGCTTCCAACGCCGCATCACGCACGGACATGCCTTTGGCTTCCTGCTCGACTGCGAATTCGACGATCAGAATTGCATTCTTGGCCGATAAGCCAATGATCGTGATGAGTCCGACATTAAAATAAACATCGGCGCTGAAACCACGGAGCGCCGTAAGGAGAGCCGCACCGAGCACGCCTATTGGCACGACCAGCAAGACAGCGACGGGGACCGTCCAGCTTTCGTAGAGCGCCGCGAGCAACAGGAACACAACAACCAACGACAAGGTCAGCAGCAGTCCGATCTGACCAGCCGACTGCTTCTCCTCATAGGAAATGCCAGTCCACTCATAGCCGAAGCCCTCTGGAAGCAGGGTCGCGAGTCGCTCCATCTCCGCCATCGCTTCACCGGTGGAGCGGCCGGAGGCCGACTGACCGGAGATCGTTACGGCCGGATAACCGTTGTAGCGTTGAAGCTGAGGTGATCCCGCGCTCCATTCGACCTGACTGAAGGCGCCGAAGGGCACCATCTCCCCCTGCGTGTTGCGGACCCTGAGGTCAAGCACGTCCTGAGGAGCCATCCGCCGGATGGCGTCCGCCTGCACCAACACGCGCAGAATTCGTCCATCGTGCGCGAAGTCATTGGCGTAAGCGCTGCCAAAGGCGATCGCCAGCGTCGCGTTGACATCGCCGACCGACAGGCCAAGCGCGCTGGCCTTGGTCCGATCAATATGCACCCGGAGTTCCGGCGCATCTTCCTGGCCCTCGGGCCGAACGTTGGCGAGTACACGGCTTTGCATCGCCGCGGCCAACAACTGGTTGCGCGCAGCGAGCAGCGCCGCCGCACCATTGCCGCCACGATCCTGGAGTTGAAACGTGAACCCGCTGGCCGTGCCGAGTTCGGGAATGGAGGGCGGACTTAGCGTGAAGACCAGCCCTTCCTTGATCTGACTGAAAGCGCCCATCG
>CALMWO010000579.1 GCA_937873805.1 uncultured Hyphomonadaceae bacterium | reverse complement strand
TGACGCGCACGATGCTGCTGGAGAAGGTGTGGGACTATCACTTTGATCCCCAGACCAACGTGATCGATGTTCACGTGTCTCGTCTGCGCGGGAAAATCGACAAGGATTTCGAGCGGCCTCTGCTGCACACCGTGCGCGGCGCGGGATACCGGCTCGAAGCTTAAGCGATGAAGATCGGCCGCTTACCGGCGCTGGTCCGGACGACAACGTTCCGGCTCGCGTTGCTGCACGCGTCGATCTTCATTCTGTTTTCGGCGTCGCTCCTTGCATACCTTTACTACGAAACGGCAGGGCATCTTGGCCGGCAGGCGGAGGCCGAGCTGAACGCCGAGTTCGGAGAGTTGTCCGCAGCGTACCGTGGCGGCGGTCTTGATCGCCTGAAGCAGGCTGTCACCGAGCGCCGTGAAGCGCGAGGCAAGTTCTTCTATCTGCTGGAGGATGGCAGCGGCCAGAAGATTGAAGGCGACTTCGACGTATTGCCTGCTCCCGCGCCATTGGGGCAGGTCGTGAACGTCGAGTTCGCCTACGATGCCAGGACAATTCAGGGGCAGCCGAGTAGGCGATCTGCGGAAGGGCGGATTTCGCGCTTGTCCGAAGGCGGTGTGCTGATGGTCGCCTATGATGTTGGCGATCTCGGCGAGATGAATCGGCGGATCACTGAAGTGGTCTGGCGCTCAGCTGCTGTTGGTTTCGTCCTTTCGCTTATTGGGGGCGTTGTGATCTCCCGATCTGCGGCGCAGCGGGCGGAACAGCTCGCCAAGACGACTGAGGGCGTCATGGGCGGCGATCTCACGCGCCGTGCACCGGTCTTCGGATCGGGCGATGAATTCGACCGGCTGTCTGAGCAGCTGAACGCCATGTTGGCAAAGTTGGAGCGCCTGGTGATTTCATCGCGCTCCGCTGGCGATTCAATCGCGCACGACCTCCGATCTCCCCTCACGCGATTGCGCAACCGGCTGGAGGCTGGCCTCAGAGACACCGACAAGGATGGTCCACGCGCGGCGCTCGTTCGATCGATCGACGATGTCGATGGCGTGCTCGACACCTTCAACGCCGTCCTGCGTTTGTCGCGCGTGCAAGCCGGCGCGACGGGTTCTTTCCGACGCACGAATGTCACCGGGATCACGGATGAGCTTGCCGAACTTTACCAGCCGGTTTGTGAAGAAAAGCGGCTCGCGTTCAATTACACCCCGCAGGGAGATCTCTTCGTTCTGGCGGATCGCGACCTGATTGCTCAGGCCATGTCGAACCTGATGGACAACGCGGTGAAATATACGCCCGAGGGAGGGGCCATCCGGCTGGAGGCGCGGCGCGGGGTCGATGGCGATGTGGAGCTGATCGTTGTCGATTCGGGGCCCGGGATTCCGCCAGAAGACCGTGAACGCGCCGTTGAGCGCTTTGTCCGGCTCGATCAGTCACGAAGCCAGCCTGGAAGCGGTTTGGGATTGAGTCTCGCTGCCGCAGTTGCGGAAGCGCACACCGGCAAGCTGGTTCTGGCGGATGGCGGCGGACCACCGACGCGGCCGGGCCTGTCGGTCACGCTCCGCCTTCCTGCCGCATGATCCTGGTCGCGATGGACCGCGCAGTCTTGCACGTTAAGTTGTCCGTATGATGGACCGACTCGGAAATCTGGGATTTGGAGCTGTGGCGGGCGGCGAGGGCGATGCGCTCGGCGCATTGCGTGCGGCTGCGCAGCATTCCGACTATATCGCGCGTGTTGAGCGTCGTCGTCCCGAAGTGCTTGAACAACTCGCTGGCGGGCCGCAAGGCGTGCTTGCAACCGCGTTGGCGGCAATGGAGGCTGCAGGCGAAATCGGCGGGGCGCTGGATGCTCCCATGCGGGAGATGCGGCGGGCAAAGGAAGCTGCGCACATTGCGATAGCTGCCGGCGATCTTTCCGGGATCTGGAATCTCGACGACGTGGTTGAGCGTTTGACTCAACTGGCCGATGCGTCTGTGAAAACGGCTTTACGCCTCGCTATCCGCTCTGCCTGGGCGTCTGGCTCGCTCGGTGAAACGCGCGACAGCGATGAGATGCCGGGACTGTTCACGCTTGCCATGGGCAAGATGGGCGCACGCGAGCTCAACTATTCAAGCGACGTCGATCTGATCGTATTGTTCGACCTCGATGTGCTGCCCGTCAAAGGCCTGCGCGTGAAAGAGGGTATGCTCCGTCTGACGCGTGACCTGGTCCGCCTGATGGAGGAGCGTACCGCTGATGGATATGTGTTCCGTACAGATCTGCGGCTTCGTCCCGACCCGTCATCCACCAGCCCTGCCGTCTCGACGCAGTTTGCCAGCGGCTATTACGAGAGCGTCGGACAGAACTGGGAGCGGATGGCGCATATCAAGGCGCGGGTCTGCGCTGGCGATGTTGCGACAGGCGACGCGTATCTCAAGGAATTGCAGCCATACATCTGGCGCCGGCATCTGGACTACTGGGCCATCGCGGACATCCATTCGATCAAACGCCAGATTCACTCGCACGGCGGTCATGCCGAACTGTCTTCGCCGGACTTTGACGTGAAGCTTGGGCGTGGCGGCGTCAGGGAAATCGAGTTCTTTGCTCAGGTCCAACAACTCATCCTTGGCGGGCGACGACCCGAACTGAGAACGCCGAAGACGAAAACGGCGCTTGACACGATGGCCGCGGCGGACATCATCGCGCCGGAAGTCGCCCAGGATCTGTCACGATGCTATGACTTTCTTCGCTCCATCGAGCATCGCATTCAGATGCTGAACGACGAGCAGACGCACCATCTTCCTGACGTGCCACAGAAGCGCACCGCGGTTGCAGTTCTGTCGGGTTACTCCGACCCGGTGAATTTCGAAGCCGACATTTCATCCGTCAGGCGGCGCGTGCATGGCGCATATTCCGATCTCTTCGCGACTGAGGAGCGGCTTTCGGGCGAAGCGGGCAATCTGGTTTTCACGGGCGTCGATGATGACCCCGGAACAGTTGAAACGCTGAAGGGGTTGGGCTTCAGCGATCCGGCCAGGATCATCCACGTCTTCCAGCAATGGCACCGCGGCAGCATTGCGGCCACGCGGTCCGCCCGTTCCCAGCAATTGCTTACCTCCCTTGGCCCGCGCCTGCTCGAAGCAATGTCGAAGGCCGGCGAACCGGATGTAGCATTCGAACGGTTCCGGGAGTTCTTCTCTGGCCTTGCATCCGGCGTGCAGGTGATGTCGCTGATGCTGGCTGAGCCGGCGCTGACGCATGATGTGATCGAGACAATGTCGTTCGCGCCGAAGCTGGCGGCGGATCTGGCGCGGCGACCTGCGCTGATGGATTCTATGCTTGAGCCATCGTTTCGTGCTCCAGCACAGGATGATCCACCCGGCGCTCGCGAAGCGCGGCTGCATGATCAGTTGAAGCGTGCCGACGGGTTCGAGGCGCAGCTGAACATCGCGCGGAGATTTCACCGTGAGGAAGCGTTCCGGATCGGTTATCAGTTGCTGCGGGGCGCGATAGGCGCAGCCGAAGCGGGCATCGCGTACGCCGATCTTGCGGACGCGTGTGTCTCGGTTCTGGCAGATGTTTGCGAGAAGGATGTGCTTGCGCGCTTTCCCGGGCGCATCGGGAAATGGTCGGTTTGCGCACTCGGCAAGTTCGGAGGGCGGGAGCTTACAGCTACGTCTGACCTGGACCTCATGCTGATCTATGAGCCTGAAGACGAGACAGGCGCGAACCTCGCCACGCGTTTTGTCCAGCGCCTCATCGCTGCTCTCTCGGCTCCCACCGAGGAGGGCGCCCTCTATGAGGTGGATATGCAACTTCGTCCATCGGGCCGGGCAGGGCCCGTCGCGGTCAAGCTCTCGTCGTTCGAGCGCTACTATCGCGAGGATGCATGGACCTGGGAGTTCATGGCGCTCACCCGCATTCGACCTGTGGCGGGTGATCCCGAACTTGGCCGTCGCATCTTGGAAGCGGCTCGCGAAGCTCTACGCACCAAGGCAGCCGATCCCAAGATCACAGAAGACGTAGCCGACATGCGCCGCCGGATGGCACGCGAGCGGCCCTCGCGGTCGCAGTGGGATGTGAAGCTCGCGCCAGGGGGGCTGGTGGATATGGAATTCGTTATCCAGCACGCCATACTGATGGCCGCGGCGGATGTGCCAGGCGCAGTCATTCCCACGTCGATGGACGCTATCAAGGCAATCGCGGCCGCCGGGCGGCTGGCCCCCGGGGAAGCTGCGGTTCTTGCCGAGGGGCTGACATTCCAGCTCAACTTGCAGCAAGCCCTCAGGATAGCATCGGGCGATCAGTTTGATCCCGAAAACGCATCGGCCGGGTTGAAAGCCTGGCTCGCCAATCATCTGGCTTTGAAGGACTTTTCGGCGCTGGCCGTTCGACTGGGGCAGATTCAAGCGGCCGTGGCCAATCTCCGTACCCAGAAACTGGGCCCGCTCTCGACGGAACCGGGCGCTGGCAGCGTTTGAACTAACTGAACACGAGGGGATGGGCCCGGCGCACTGAGAACGGCTCCGCAGGAGAGCAATCAGCGCTCGGCAAAAGCCGTGGCAGGATGCATAAACGTGGAGAGCAGTTCAGTCTTGAACACCTTGCCCCACCGGGCGGCCTATCGATTCTCGGAGTTGGCTTCAAAGCCATGCGGGATCCGGACGAAGAACTGGTGCGTCGTGTTGGCGCCGGCGACAAGCGCGCGGCGGCCGAGCTCGTGCGCCGCCATCTCTCCCGCATGGTCGGCCTGGCGCGCCGGATGCTGGGAGATCACGCCGAAGCCGAGGATGTTGCCCAGGAGGTTTTTCTCCGGGTCTGGAAGCACGCAAGCGCCTGGCAACCCGGCCAGGCCAAGTTCGAGACGTGGATGCACCGGGTAGCCATGAACCTCTGCCTCGACAGGCTGCGTCGCCGTGGGCGCCAGGGCGGCGAAGTCTCGCCGGAGACACCCGATGTCCGCGCCTCGGCCACCCGTGCGCTGGATGACCGGCAGCGCCGCGATCGTGTCCGCGATGCCTTGCAGGCCCTTCCCGAACGTCAGCGCGCCGCACTGGTGCTTTGCTATTATCAGGACAGATCAAACATTGAGGCGGCGGAAATCCTCGGTGTCAGCGTTGATGCTCTTGAGAGCCTGCTTTCGCGCGCACGCCGGACACTCAAATCGGTATTGTCGGCGGAGCGTGCAGATCTGCTCAGCGGCCTCGAGACAGGTTGAGAGAAGCGTCATGAACGAAGCACGCTTTGTGGAATTGTTGAACGCCTATGGCGCAGAGCTGTCGCGTTGGCCCGACGATGATCGCGGAGACGCAGAAGCTTTCCTTGAGGTCGCGCCACACCGCATCAAGGACATCTGGGAAAGCGAGCGCGCTTTCGATCACTTGCTCGCACTTGAAAAAAATGGCCCAGCTTCGATCTCGCTGGAAACGCGCGTGCTGGCAGCCTCATCCACCCGGCGCAGCTTGCGTCGCCCCGTGAACGCCTTCGGCAAATGGCGCATGCCGCAATGGCTGACGGGCGGCGCGCTAGCGGCCTCGCTCGCACTGGGGTTTGCCGTTGGCTATGCTGGTGAGCCGGCGCAAAACTCTGACGCAGACTACGCAAGCATGCTGACTGTCTCCGGGGCCGGGGCAGGTGCGATGTTCTTTTCCGCGATGAACGATCCGGAGCGCTGAGACGATTATGCCTTCCCGGATGTCTCTTTTCCTTATCGGATCGCTTGTGTTGAATGCCGCGCTTCTGGGCATTGTGGGCGGGCGCATTTTCAGCCCAGCGAGTGCCGAACCGAGCGTGCAGATGCAGCTCGAGCGTTACGGTCCCACAGCGGATGTCGTCGCCGCAGCATGGCGACAGCTGCCGGAGGCTGACCGAGCGGAGCTGCGCAAACAGCTGCGAGAAAGCTGGCTCGCCATGGAAGGTGAACGCAAGCGCCTGCGGGATGCAGGCGAGACCGTTTACAACGCGGCGTTGGCCGAACCGTTCGACGACAACAGGCTACGCGACGCAGTCGCGCTTTTTCAGCTGCGCGAAAAGCATCTTCAGGACAATGCGGAAGACATCCTGATCAGCCATCTCGGAAAGATGCCGCCGCAGGCACGGGCGACCGCCGCCACTGGGTTGCTGACGCCGTTCAACGCGCGGATGCAGAGAGCGGACAAGCGGGAAGGTCATTCTCGCGATGGTGTTGCTGAGTCGCGTACCGATGGCGAGCCCAAGCCCTCGCCGAAGCCAGTCAACTGATGTTGGTCAGACCGTGAGCGGTTCGCGTGCGCGATCGCTTGTCGCGCCAGATTTGATCGTGGGAAGGAAGATCGACACCGTTGTGCCGACGCCGAGCGTGCTGTCGATCGTGATGTAGCCGCCGTGCATTTCTGCGAACGATTTGGTCAGCGCCAGGCCAAGGCCGGTGCCGCGGACATTGCGTTCCTTGGCCTCTGGTGACGTCACCTGTTCAAACGGCTGCGCGAGGCGGGGCAGGTCTTCCGGTGCAATGCCGATGCCGTTGTCCTCGACACGGATCGCGATCCACTGGCCTTCAAGCGCGATGGTGACACGGATTTCACCGCCGGCGTCGGTGAACTTGATCGAATTGGTGATCAGGTTGAACGTCATCTGCTTGATGGCGCGATGATCGCCGTTGATATCCGGCAGATCATCGTCGGGGTCGAATGTCAGCGCGATGTCCCGGTCCGCACACCGCCGCCGCGCGAGTTTCACGGCGCCGTCCACGGCATCTACGGGGTCGATGAGGGCAGGCGACAGCCGCATCTTGCCGGCTTCGATCTTCGACATGTCCAGAATGTCGTTGATCATCTCCTCAAGGTGTTTGGCAGCCTGAACGATGTCCTGAGCATACTCCTTGTAGCGCTCATTTCCCAGCGGACCGTAGATCTCGCTCGCTATCATCTCGCCGAATCCGTTGATGTGATTCAGCGGCGTACGCAGCTCGTGGCTCATGTTCTGCAGGAATGACCCTTTGGCCTGCGCCGCGCGCTCGGCACGCGCTTTGGCTTCGGCATACTTCTCCGTCAGTTCCTGAGCCTGTCCCTTGGTGCGCTGCAGTTCTTCAACCATTGCGCGCAGGCGTCGCTCGCTTTTCTGGAGGCCGACCTCCTGACGCTTCATGTTCGTGATGTCGAGGCCGACCGTGATCAGGCCGTCTGTCGCGGTGCGCCGGTCAACCAGGCGGATCCAGGTGTCAGACAGCAACAGCATCTCGCGCGCATTGGCGTCATCCCCGAGCGGACGCTCAACGCGAACGAATTTGGAAAGCTCCGCCATCACGAAGTCGTACGAAGCTCCGGCCTGCACGACGCTCTTGTCGAGATTGAAGTCACGCAAGAAGGCAGCGTTCCAGTGTGTCAGGCGCTTGCGATTGTCCCACACAGCGAACGGACCGGGGTGCGCGTCGAGCGCTGTGCGGGCGAGTGCTTCCGCGCGGCGGGAGCGATGCTGTGCCTGGATGCGATCTGTGACGTTGAGAATTGCGCCGGTGAATGAGCCATCACTGTGTGCGCCAATCAGCTCAAAGAACTTTCCGGCCGTGCGGCCAGTTCCCTGGAATGCGGCGCTGATCTGCCGTTGCGCTGACGCGCCCTCCAGCGCGTCTTGCACGCGTTTGCGATCGTCGTCGGCAATCATCGATGTGAATTCATCGAGCGTCATGTCGCCATGGCGCACCGCGCCGACCAGCTTGCCGGCCTCGGGGCCAACGGTGAGCAGCTGGTTCCTGGGATTCCAGCGCCACAGGCCGATGACGCTGCCAACCTCGAATGCGGTCCACGTCGCCTGCTCAAGAGCGGCAGGCGTGGGGATCCTGGCTTCGGCGTCGATCTTCTCGTGCTGAACGCGCCGGATCACTCCAACAAGGCCGAAGACCGCAAGCATAGGAGCAGCCAGCAGCAGGCCGTAAATCACGAAGCGGTTGAGATCGCCCCAGTTGAACAACGGCGTAGGTTTGAAGACGCAAGCAGCGATGCCTGCATCGTCGACAGGTGCGCAAGCAACGGCTGATCGTTCGAAGTCCACGGCCTCGAACCGCGCGTTCATCGGCATGCCGTCCGCCGGAACAAGATAGAACTTCCTGTCCTCGCGTGGTTGCAGCATCAACGCGGAGCTCGTGCGAATGCCGGAGATCCATCGCCCCTGGCTGTTCTTCGCAAAGACGCGGACGCTGTCGTCGTCAGCAAGCTGAGCCCACATCCCGGCTGGGGGCTCGCGCTCGGCCACCGCATCGAAGGGCACGCCGCGACGAATGGCTTCGAGGGATGCGCCGCTCAGGAGGAGCCCTTCCATCCTGGCGCGTGACGATACCAGTTCGGCGCGCACGTGGCCCGCGAGCGTCTCTGCTTCCCGCTGTTGCTGGACAAGGGTTGATGTGTCGGCTGATTGGCGCTCTTCAAAAGCCTTCAGGGCCAGTGCGCCTCCGAAAGCGATCATCAGGACGGTGAGCATGCCAATGGGAACCGCGCTACGCGGCTTCTTCGGCGCGGCGATGCGCGCTTTCCCTCCCACGGACGCCCTCGTCCCCAAAACCATTCCTTCCGTAACCGACCGGATTCACCAGTTTTGGATTCGAAAAGCTGCGAAAGGGTTAACGAGAGATTAACTGTGGGCCATGCGCGATTAGCCCGTGTTCGGCACGGTCAGACGGCATTTTCCTGCTTCGCGGCTAGGCCGCGCTGCGCAACGAGCGCGGGCTACGTGCGAAGAAGTTTTCATCGATGATGGGGCGACCGTAGAAATAGCCCTGAGCGTACTTCACGCCGGCTTCCAGGAGCAGGCGCCTGTCCGCCTCCGTCTCGATGCGTTCGCCGACGGAGGTGATGCCGAGTTCAGCGCACATGCGCGCGACGTTGCGCATGAGCGCAAGGCCGCGAAGATTGACATCAGAATCCTGCAGGAAGCTGCCGTCAAACTTCAGGCCGTCAACGTCGAGCGCGCGCAGGTATCCGAATGAGGCGGAGCCCGCGCCGAAATCGTCCAGAGATACGCTGATGCCGCTGGAGCGCAGAGTGCTGATGGCGCGAGCAGCCGTTTCGATGTCGTGGATATGCGCGCTTTCAGTGACTTCGATGATCAGCCGGCTGCGATGGAAGGTGTGACCGGAGATGGCGGCGCAGAGTTCGCGGATCACTTCCAGGCGTTGCAGGGACTCACCGGAAATGTTGACGGCGAGACGGTATTCCGGGTCCGGATTTGCCGCGAGCTGGGCCGCTGCCGCACTGACCATGATGTAGTCGAGGTGCGCAATCTGTCCGCTTTTTTCCGCCGCAGCGATCAGGCCGACCGGTGAGTCCTCGCCATTGAATCGTGCGAGTACCTCATAATGGCTGACTGCGCCGGAGCGCGTCTCGACGACTGGCTGGCGTGCGGCCATCAGGCGCCCATTCATTACCGCGTCGCGGAAACGTTCCGCCATGATCTCGTCCATGCGGTCGCCTCGCACGCGGGCAGATGAAGGCATGCGTGAGATCACAAAATTGAAGCTGTTTGGCGCGTTGCTGTTGCGCTGGATAACCACACGTCTGCCGCCTTCGATGGACGAAACGTCCTCCCAGGACAGCCTTCGACCAGGCCCAAGCGCCCACAGCTCTTCACGCAGCCGGCTGCCTTCGCCTTCGCTGATGAGGTCCACCGCATTCCGACCAATCAGGCGGTCGGCAGTGGGGTGATGAAGCAGGGTAGCGTCGCCGTCGGCCTCGATAATGCGGCCACTGGCGTCCGTGGACACCAACAGGTCCGCGGCCGCGAAAGCAAATTCGCGAAGGCGCGCATCATCAAGGGTTGAAAGCGACATTCCTGCCGTCCGGTCACGTCAACGCAATGTAAACGCTAGCGAGCCATGATTAGTCAGCGGTTAACGATACCATCTGGCTGGCCCGGATTGGCCCGCAATCTTGAAATATCAGGATTTTCAGGTCGGATCGGCCAGAGCGCGCCCGATGATGTCGAGCGCATTCCGTGACAGACCAGCCTCCGAAAGACGTACCAACTCTGCCCGCGCCATCTCGCGCCGCGGAGCGTTGAAGCTGCGCCAGCTTTCGAACGCCGTCGATAGACGTGCGGACAGCGCGGGGTTCAGCGGATCTACTTTGAGGATTAGGTCCGCGACGAAGCGATAGCCCCAGCCATCGGCGGTATGGAACGCCACCGGGTTGTTCATGGAGAACGATGCGGCAAGCGAGCGAACGCGGTTTGGGTTCCGCAGATCGTAGTCCGTTCGTTCCAGAAGCCGTTGCAGGCGCTCGCGCAGATCGTCGCGAACCGACATGGCCTGAACGCCGAACCATTTGTCCATGACCAGCGGCGACGCTTTCCATCGTGCTTCGAAGTCGCGCAGCGCCGTATCGAATGCATCGCTTTCGATGTTCGACAACGCTGTGAGGGCGGCGAGGGTCTCCGTCATCGTGCTGGCGGAGCGATAGGCCTGCGCGACAAGGCCTTCATGGCGATCGCCCAGCGAAGACAGAAGCGACAGTGCGGACGCTCTTAGTGAGCGACGACCAGCAGCGCGGGCGGATGCGTCGAACGAGGTCGGCTCGCTCTTGTCCAGCACCGAAAGCAGCAGGTCTTCCAGCGAGCGCGCGATGGCGCGGCGCACATGCGTACGCACGACGTGGATAGCTGAAGGATCCGCTTCGCGTACGTCGAGTATCAACTCGCCAACGGTCGGTACGTAAAGCAGCAGCGCGGCATAGGCAGGATCGTTTTGTGTGGCGCGTGTGATCGAATGGCGAAGCGCTTGCACAAAGGCGGTGAGCCTTGCCTGATCAGGTTCACGGGCGCCGCCACGGACTGCATCGAGAATGAGTGCGCGGGCGATCGTCTGCAGCGCTTCCCACTGGGCGAAAGCGTCGTCGTCGAAGCCAGCAAGCGAGGCGCGATCAGATTCCGTGAGATCGTCTGCCAAACGGATCGGGGCCGAGAATCCACGGTTCAAAGACGCGCGGGGCTGGGAAGCCACATCGTTGAAAGTGAATTGCGACGAGCCGGCTTCCAGAACGACAACGTGCTCCATCGATGCGGCTGCGTCGCCAAGCCGTGTCTCCATTTTGGCTCCGTTGGCATCGAACAGGGCGACGCGAACGGGAATGCGAAGCGGCGACTTGTTGGGTTGCCCCGGCGTGGGCTGTACAGTCTGTGTAAGCGTCAGGCGCCAGGAGCGCGCCGTCGCATTGTAATCACCTTTTGCCCGAACAGCCGGCGTGCCGGCTTGCGCATACCAAAGGGCAAACGCCGAGAGGTCCTGGTCCGTTGAGGCCTGCAAGGATGAGATGAAGTCTTCAATGGTTGCGGCCGTCCCGTCGAACGTGTCGAAATAGCGGTTCATGCCCGCGAAGAAGGATTCATCCCCCACGATCAGGCGCAGCATCCGGATCAGTTCTGCGCCTTTCTCATACACAGTTGCGGTGTAGAGATTGTCGATGCGAGCGTAGGTGTCCGGCCGCACGGAATGCGCAAGCGGGCCGGCGTCTTCGGGGAATTGCCGCGTCCGTAGCCGGATAACTTCCTTGATCCGGGCCACAGCCGGCGAGCGCATGGCCTTGGTGAATTCCTGATCGCGATAAACGGTCAGGCCCTCCTTCAGGCAAAGCTGAAACCAGTCACGGCAGGTGATGCGATTGCCAGTCCAGTTGTGGAAATATTCGTGCGCAACGATGCTTTCGATCGCTTCGAAATCGGCGTCGGTCGCTGTCTTGCCGTCGGCCAGAACATAAGCCGAGTTGAAGATGTTGAGGCCCTTGTTTTCCATCGCCCCGAAGTTGAAGTCGCGAACAGCGACGATCTGGAAAACATCGAGATCGTATTCGCGGCCAAACACATCTTCGTCCCACGACATCGCTGCCTTCAGCGAGCGCATCGCGTATTCAGCACGTGGCGCATCGCCCTGTTCGACGAAGATCGAGAGTTTGACCGGCTTACCCGAAAAGGTCGTGAAATCCTCCTCCAGCACATCGAACTCTCCGCCGACCAAGGCGAAGAGATAGGAGGGCTTGGGGTGTGGATCGGTCCACTCGGCAAAGTGCCGGCCATTGCCGAGATCGCCGTGGGCGGTCGGATTGCCGTTGGACAGCAGATAGGGGCACTTGGCCTTGTCGGCTTCGATGCGCACGAAGAACGGCGCCAGCACATCTGGCCTGTCGGGATAATACGTGATCCTGCGGAAACCTTCGGCTTCGCACTGGGTGCAGAAGCGGTTGCTGGAAATGTAGAGGCCTGAAAGCTCCGTGTTCGCTTCCGGTGAAATGTCTGTTTCAATTTCGAGTGTGAAGACATCGCCGGGTTTGAAGACAACCAGGCCTTCCGGCTCGATCGCATAGTCCTGATCCGACAGCGCTTGTCCGTTGATGCGGATCGCTTTGAGCGTCAGCTTTTCGCCATCGAGACGCAGCGGGGCATCTGGGTCGCCCGTGCGCCGGATCGACAGCTCCGAGACGACGTGCGTATCGGTAGGCTCAAGCCGGAAAAGCAGGCGCACTTGCTCGATGCGGAACGGGAAGGGACGGTATTCAGAAAGCCTGACGGGAGGCGGCGTTTCGGTCCGCATGACAAGCGCCCTCGTTCGGCCACGCCGCCATGAACGCTGCGGCGAGCAATGCCTACAGGGTTTGTCGCCAAGATAAAGGGCGTGTTCCCGGATTTCTCAACGAAAGCCGGGGCTGGTTTGAGGGGGTGGCTTGGGGGCTGACTATTCTGCGGCCTGCGGCTGGCCCGAGGGGTCGCCATGGGTCTCGTAGACACGACGAAGCAGGACGGTTGCCTTCTTCGCCAGGTCCAATAGCTCGGCCGGCATATCGTCCGAATGGTTGTGTCCAAACTGGGCAAGCGCTTTGGATATGCGCATCAGTTGGGGAGCCGCCTCGATGATACGAGCCTGGAACTCGATGCGTTGCGGATCGCGGTCGTATTCCGCGCTCGGAACGCGCCAGCCGCCCCAGTTCTTTTCGTCAGTCGTGACGACGGGATAGGTGCCCGGCTGCGGGTGGTTCGGAACTTCGGTGGTGTCCTTCCAGCGGTTGGTCGCGCGATTGATCCGCCAGTTATCAAAATCCGCGAGATCGTCGACGGGCGCGCCGCTTTTATCGGCAATCAGTTCGCTCGCCGAGAATTCGCGGCCAAGACCCACGTCATAGTGAATCTTCAAAGGCTCTTCGAGGCCTTTTACCCATTGGGGGAGTACAGCCTCGACAATGGCCCACGTGCCAACAGTCTTCACGTAGACTTTCTGGTTCTTGTGGAATGCGGCCTTGGCCATGGGACTATGTCCTCCCCGTTATCCCGGAAAAACTAGCACCGACTGGTTAGGTCCTCATGAATCAGGGCGTGAAATCAGGCAGGCGAGGCCTGCCCGATCTCCTAACGAGGCGTTAGCGGCAGCCCTCGTCGAAGGGGAAGAGCTGTTGGTCCGGCACGCGCCACGAAACTTCTTCCATTGTGCCGGTGCGCTGACCTTTCGTGTCCTTGGCGTAGTACTGGTACTTCATCGAGGAATAGCTGATCTCGATGCTTTCAGTCGGCGTGTTGCCGTTGTTGAAGTCCGGGTTGACGTTGAAGCTGCGGACTTCGGCGCCTTCGATGATCCATTTCGATTCAACCGCCTGACCGCCAGTGCGCACAGGCGAGGTGAAGGTAATCTCGATGCGGC
>CALMWO010000578.1 GCA_937873805.1 uncultured Hyphomonadaceae bacterium | reverse complement strand
TGAACGTCGACGCCATTGCACGCTGGCGGATCAAGGATCCGACCCAGTTCTTCAGGGCCGCCAGCACGATGGAAAACGGCCTCGCCCAGCTCCGCCTGCGTTTCAACGCAGCGCTGCGCGGCGAACTCGGCAAGGTCTCGCAGCCTGACATCATCTCCGGCCAGCGCGCCAGCGTGATGCAGCGTATCAAGACCTCGCTCCAGTCGAACATGACAACGCTCGGCATCGAGATCATCGATGTCCGCATCCGCCAGGCTGACCTGCCCGAAGCAAACTCCCAGCGCGTCTACGAGCGCATGAAGTCGCAACTTCAGCAGAAGGTGAATCAATACCGCGCTGAAGGTGAGGGGCTGTACCTCTCCATCGTCGGTGAAGCTGACAAACAGGTGGAAGTCATCCTCGCCGAAGCCAACCAGAAGTCTCAGGTCCTGCGCGGTGAGGGCGACGCTGAACGGAACAAGATCTACGCATCCGCCTACAACAAGGACGCGGAGTTCTTCTCCTTCTATCGCTCGCTCATCGCTTACGACACGGCCATCAAGGCAGGCACACCGTTCGTGATGTCGCCCGACAGCGACTTCTTCAAATACTTCAAGAGCAGCGACGGCCGCTGATCTTCAATCTCTTCGAGACACGCAGGCCCGCTCGAAAGAGCGGGCCTGTTCGTTTTTGGGAGCGGACAGTTTGTTGTCCGCGTTCCCCGCGAAGGCGGGGAACCAGTCCTCTTGAGAAAGCAGGGCGCGAAGCGCGCAAGGCCTGAAGCCTCAATCCCGAGCAAGCTTCAAAGTCTGCGCTGGACCCCCGCCTTCGCGGGGGACGCGGTGGAGAGTGCGTAAGGGAAAAGAACGAAAGGCCCGCCACCGCTCACATTGCCCAACACCCAGCCGCCACCTACCTTCATCCTGTCAGCGCAGGGCTCGTTCATGTCGGATTCCCTCGATTTCTCCGCCGCCGAGCTCGAAGAAGCGCAGCGGATGAACCGGCAGCTACGCTGGGCGCCGCGCTTTCGAGCGCCCTCGCGCCTCGGCAAGATGATGATCCAGACCATGCTGGGCGCACAGGCTTTCATGCCCCACGGCGTCGCCGGCGTGACCACGTCGACGCGACGCGTCACCTGGAGCGGCCACAGTTTTACCCTTCGCATCCTGCTTCCCGCCAGCGAAGTGCGCGGCGTTTACATCGACTTCCACGGCGGCGGCTGGGCCATCGGTACGGCCGCCATGGACGACCGCGTCAACGCCCGCATTGCGGAGCAAGGGCTGGCCGTTGTCAGCGTCGACTACACCACGCTCCCCGACATTGATCTTCCCGGCATGATCGCCCAGTGCGCCGCCGCTGCGGACTGGGTGTTCGAACACGCGCAGTCGGAATTTGGCGTGACCGCTATGTTCATCGGCGGTGAATCCGCGGGCGCGCATCTCGCCGCCTGCGCCATTCTGCGGCTACGCGATACGCGCGCGGACTTCCACCGTCTGCGCGGCGCCGTTCTTTTCTACGGCCCCTACGATCTTTCCTGCACGCCCAGCGTCCGCAGCGCCTCGCACGACACGCTGGTGCTGGATGGGCCCGCGATGACGTCTGGACTGGCGAAACTCCTGCCGGGCAAATCAGACGAAGAGCGGCGCGATCCAGCCTTCTCGCCCCTCTATGCGAACCTCGCCGGCCTGCCGCCCGCTCTGTTGTTGTGCGGAACAATTGACCCGCTGATCGACGACAGCCGCCTCATGGCAGAGCGCTGGACCGCAGCGAATGGCAATGCGAAGCTGATCATCGTTCCGGATGCACCGCACGCGTTCAACCGGTTCCCCACGCGCGTGGCGTCACGCACCAACGGCTTCGTCCGCGACTGGACCAATGAGCGCCTCGTCTCCGGCGCGGCTGCGAAAGCTGCCGAGTAGCCGCTTCAGCGCTTTGGCCGGGGCTGGTCTGGCAGCTCAAGAAAATCGCGCTCGCTCATCATCGAGAACTCGTCGATGAGCCAGATCTCGTCCGCCTCGCGCTGGCTCAGCTCGATCGTGTAGACATCGCCGCTGACGGTTTCACCCACCTGAAACACCGCGCCGTGACGGTCATAGCGCGGCCCGGTCACCTTGCCGCCATCTTTGGCCAGCAGCTCCACCATCTCCGGCATGAAGATGCTCTGATACGCCTCGCTGTTCACGCCATCGGCCAGCGCATTCTTCACCGCGTCGATATTCACCTGATCGACCAGCGGCAACATGCGCTGCAGGTTGCGAGCATTGTACGCCTCCACGAACTTCCGTGCGACGGAGCCGGGATCCTTCATGTCCACCGGCGTCTCGGCGCTGCACGCGGCTAGCACCAGTGCGCCGAGCGCCAGAAGCCGCCTCAAGCTGCGAGCCACGCAGGCTTGGCGAAGGGCAGGTCGAGATCATGCGCCACGGCGGCGTGCGTGATCTTGCCCTCGGCGACATTGAGCCCTTCAGCCAGGAACGGATCGGCCTTCAACGCCGCCTTCGCACCCTTGTTCGCAAGGTCGAGCGCAAACGGCAGCGTCACATTGTTGAGTGCGTAGGTGGACGTGCGCGGCACCGCGCCCGGCATGTTCGCCACGCAATAGTGCAGGATGCCGTCAATCTCGTAGATCGGATCATCATGCGTGGTTGGGCGTGACGTCTCGAAGCAACCGCCCTGATCGATCGAAATATCAACCAGCACGGCGCCCGGCCGCATCTCCTTCAGGTGTGCCCGCGTGATCAGCTTCGGCGCAGCCGCGCCCGGTATCAGCACGGCGCCGATCACCAGATCTGCTTCCATCACCGCGCGATCAATCGCCGCCTGCGTCGCATAGACGGTATCCACCGCGCCCGCGAACTGCACATCCAGCTCTTCAAGCCGCGGCATCGAACGATCGAACACCGTCACATTCGCCCGGCTGCCGATCGCCATCTCGGCTGCGTGCGTGCCCGAAACGCCGCCGCCCAGGATCACCACATTCGCCGCCGGCACGCCCGGCACTCCGCCCAGCAACAGCCCGCGCCCGCGCTTCGTCTTCATCAGCGCATAGGCGCCGACATTGATCGACATCCGCCCCGCCACCTGGCTCATCGGCTGCAGCAGCGGCAAACGTCCCGCACGGTTCGTTACCGTCTCATAGGCAATGCAGATCGCGCCCGATTTCATCAGCGCCTCAGCCTGCGGTTTGTCTGCCGCAAGGTGCAGATAGGTGAACAGCGTATGGTGCGGCTTCAGCATCGCGCACTCGACCGCCTGCGGCTCCTTCACCTTCACGATCATCTCGGCGGTGGCGAACACATCCTCGGCTGTGTCCAGCATCTTCGCGCCAGCCTTCACATAGGCGGCGTCGGTTGCGCCCAGCCCCAGCCCCGCGCCTGTCTGTACGAACACGCCGTGTCCGGCCCGCGTCAGCTCCATCACACTCTCCGGCGTGAGACCGACGCGATATTCCTGCGTCTTGATCTCCTTCGGAACGCCAATCTTCATGCGCATCTCCTCAGCCGATAGGGTCGCTTATGCCAGAATCCAGCAAGCATGCGCCAGAGCGTTGCGCGGTGAGATATGCCTATTTCGCGGCGCTGACAGGCATTGCGGAGGCAAAAAGCATTCGTCGCGTGTGTTGCCCGCGAGTCGGCCATCGCTCCGGCAAGCGCGCGCGAGGCATTGATCCGGGCTCAACGCATCTTCCTCGTCCGCCATCACCAGAGTCGAAACGCGCATGGCGTCGAAAATCCACCAGCGTCGATTTCGGCTTGGCTTGCGTGTCCTGCGTCAGCATCACGTCGCAAAGGCGATCGCAGCTCACGGATATTTTGCGCTACTGATCAGTCCGCTTCTCCCGTGGCGTGCATACGCGCGCATTTCCAACGTGGATCAATCATCTCGCGCGCGGCGTGCGGCAACGCGGCGCGGAGCCTCCGCAATGTAATGCGCTACGATTTCCTCCGGTTGGTGGGAAAGTTTGGAGCGTCTGATGTCACCGGGCCATGTTGCGCCCCTGCGCGCGCTGCTGGCGGATCGCCCAGCCGCATGGGGTCTTGGCGTCGTGCTGGCGGGCAGCTGGCTGATCGCCGCGTCATCGTGGGTGACCGTACCGATGCACCCGGTGCCAATGACCCTGCAGACCTTCGCGATCCTGTTCGTCGCTGGCCTCGCGGGCGCGCGCCTCGCCGCCGCCAGCGTCATCACCTGGCTCGCACAGGCCGCCATCGGCTTGCCGCTGCTGGCTGACGGCGCTGGCGGTCTCGATCCCTTCTCGGGGCCCACCGCCGGTTACCTCGCTGGCTTTGTCATCGCCGCCTTCGCCTGTGGCTGGTTCACCGACATGCCAAGATTGCGCGGCTGGTTCGCCATGACGCTCGTCTTCCTTGCCGGCCACGTTTTCATTCTCGGTTCTGGCTGGCTCCGCCTGTCATGGCTGATCGGCCCTGAAGCCGCATGGACAAGCGGCATCGAACCTTTCCTGATCGGCGCCATCCTGAAATCCGCACTGGCGGTCGTCACAGTGAAGCTCACGGAACGATGGGTCAGGCGCGTAGCGACGACCGACTAATCGCGTTCATGAAACTGCATCTGGAAGCGGACTGTCAGGTCCGCGTTCCCCGCGAAGGCGGGGATCCAGTCTGCCTAAAAAAGAGGGCGCGAAGCGCGCAAGACCTGGAGCCTCAATTTCGAACAAGCGTCAAAGTCTGCGCCGCACCCCCGCCTTC
Organism: uncultured Hyphomonadaceae bacterium; assembly: GCA_937873805.1. Taxonomy (GTDB): domain Bacteria; phylum Pseudomonadota; class Alphaproteobacteria; order Caulobacterales; family Hyphomonadaceae; genus UBA7672. The sequence continues at coordinate 1,734 of CALMWO010000578.1, read as the reverse complement.
GCGAGGGACGCGGTGGAGAGGACGAAGAGATCAAACCAGCAGCGCGCCCACACTTAAGCCGCCTCGATCTCCGCCTCATCGCTGTTCTGCTTGTCCAGCAACCCGCGCCGCTCAAGCTCGCCCGCGATCCACGCCGCCACGGCCCTCTGATCGACGCCCAGCTCGGTCAGAAGGTCCGTCACCAGTTCCACGCCGCGCGGCTCCGCGTGGGCGAGGTGAGAGCGGAAGCCCATCCCCGCCTGTCGCACGCGCTCCGCGCCCGTCGCCACAGCAACAAAGCGCGGCGGCGCCTTGCCGCCCGCCACGGCAACATTCACAGGCGCTGCAAGCCCTGAGGCGCCCAGCACGATCGCCCGTGCTCGCGCCGCGCCGATCGCCTCCATCAGCTGCCCGTCCTTCGCGTCGCCGAACACGATCGTGAAGCCATCCGACGCCGCCGACACGAAGCGCTCGGGATCGGCCTCCACCGCGACATACGGAATGTGGTGGTCGCGCAGCGCATCCGCCGCCAGCCTTGCTTCCGGCGTCATGCCGAACACCAGCACAGGCTCTTCCTCCGCCGCGTCGGCCGCATCGGCTGCGATGGTCTTCGACTTCTCCGCCAGCATCTTCGCGATGTGCAGTCCCAGCGACGTCCAGATCGGCGCCGCCACCAGCGTCACCGCCACCGCCGCCGTGATGACGCCCGCCCAGTTGCCCGGCATCGCGCCAGAGATCGACGCGATCCCCACAACGACCAGCGTGAACTCCGATCCCTGGCTCAGCAGGAAGCCCAGCTGTGTCGCGCCCGGCATGGCCCAGCCATTCAGTCGCGCCGCCGCGAACACCACCACCGTCTTCAGGATCACGATCACCAGCGCCGTCAGCAGTACGGCCGGCCAGATCGCCGCCATGGCCGGCAGGTTCACGCCCATGCCCACGCTCATGAAGAACAGGCCGAGCAGCAGACCGGAGAATGGCTTCACCTCGTTCTGCACGACATGGCGGTACGGCGTATCCGACACCGCCATCCCCGCGAGGAATGCGCCCAGCGTCAGCGAAAGATCCGCCCGCGCCGTCGCCGCGCTTGCCGCCAGCACGATGAACAGCGCCACCACCGTGAACGTCTCGCGATTGTTCGTCGCTGCCAGCGACTGGAACAGGGGGCGCACGACAAAGCGCCCCGCCAGGATCGCAAGCGCCAGCGCCAGCACCGCCTTGCCCAGAACGATCAGCGCTTCCATGCCGAGCATGTTGGGATCGCCGCCCAGCGACGCTGCAAACGTCAGCAGGAAGATCGCGACAATGTCCTGCGCCACCAGCACCGCCGTTGCCGACCGTCCCATCGGGCAGCCCGGCTGGTTCCTGTCCGAAAGTATCCGCGCCACCACGGCGGTGGAGGAGAGGGCGAGCGACACGCCCACCAGCGCCGCCACCGGCCACGGAAACCCCAACGCCACGCCGATCATCGCAAACGCCCCGCCGCACAGGATGATCTGCAGCGGCGCAAGCCCGATCATGTCGTCGCGCCGTGTTCTGATTTCCCGAAGTGAGAAGTGCAGGCCGATGTCGAACAGTAGGAACACCACGCCGAGATCGGCGAGGAAGTGCGACGTCTCGTTGTTCTGCACCAGGCCGAAGCCGGATGGCCCGATCACGAGGCCGGCGACCAGATAGCCGACAATCGGGCTCAGCCGCACGGCCCGCGACGCCAGCGCCGCCGCACGGCCCGCGTCGCCGCGCTTCGCCAGCGCC
>CALMWO010000577.1 GCA_937873805.1 uncultured Hyphomonadaceae bacterium | reverse complement strand
CGCCCATGCGCTCGACGTTCTGGTAGAGCAGATCCTGGAATTCGGCGCGCTGACGCTTGAAGCTGGTCGTGTTCATGTTCGCGATGTTGTTCGCGATGACTTCGACATTGAGCTGCTGGGCCTGCATGCCCGTTGCGGCGGTGTTGAGAGCGCGCATGTAAGTCTTGCCTCCTCAGGCGGTAGTCAAAGCGTTATCTGACGCGGGCCAACTTATCGATCGACGTCCCGCGAAGCTCATCCGATTGCTGGATCATCTTCGCGACAGACGTGTAGGCGCGGCTGATCTCGATCATGTCGGTCAATTCCTTGACCGCATTGACGTTGGAGCCTTCGACGAAACCGGACACCACGCGCGCATCCGTCGCGGGCGTCGGCTGTTCGTCCGTTGCAAGCCAGAGATTGTCGCCGACTTTTTCAAGCGCAGCTGGCGTCTGGAAATTCGAAACCCGGAGCGCGCCAACGATCTGGCCATCCTGGCTGATCGATCCTTCGCGCGAAACCGATATGGCGCCGCCGGTCGGGTTCAACGTAATCGGGCCGTTCTCGCCCATCACGGGGTTACCATCCCGGGTGACGATCTGGCCTTCGCCGTTCAGGCTGAAGCGGCCATCGCGCGTATAGGCCTGGCCCGCTGCCGTCTGCACGGCGAAGAACCCTTCGCCTTCGATGGCGAAATCGAGCGCATTGCCCGTTTGCTCGATCGGGCCGGTCGAAAAGTCGCGCTGAAGCATCCACGCATCAGCGAACGAGATGTCGTTCGGCGCGTCGGAAGCCGCCGCCGGCTTCTCGGTAAGGTCGCGGGTTACCAGATGCTCGACCTTGAAGCCGGCAGTGGTCATGTTCGCGAGGTTGTTCGCGGTCGTGTCCATCCGCTTTTGCAGCACTTGCTGCGCGGACAGGCCGACCATGAATGAATTGTCCATGGGCCGCCGTTTGCCTCCACGCTGCGATTTTGCAGCGGCGGAGCCAGGCTGGGCTTGGTCCGCGTTTTCTGCGGCGGACACGGGAATTAACACCTCCACAATGAGGCCCCACGGTTAACGGGATATTGCTTTTCGGGCCCACCCGGCAGGTCTTCACCCGGCAGCTTTTGCCCATCTGCACCAATCCTTAACCATCAGAAGACGATTTTGCCGGGCAGCCCCGAGTATCGGGGGTGGTGTGATTCCCGGACTTGCTGGCAAGAGAGACCGCCTCCCATGGCCAAGAAGGAAAAGGCAAAGAAGCCTGACGCTCCCGAGGCGGATAAGCCTGCGGTTGAGGGCGAGGAAGGCGCTGTCGCCAAGAAGAAGATGGCCGGCAAGACGCTGGTTCTCTTCATTATTCTGCCCGCCGTGCTGGTGCTGGGCGGCGGTGGCGCTGCTGCGATGATGCTGCTCGGCGGAGGCGCCCCGGCGGCTGCGGCCGAATCACATGGCGAGGAAGAAGAAGGCGACGCCGAAGCCGAAGAAGGCCACGGCGAAGCCAAAGCCGAAGATCATGGCGGCGATAAAGCTGCAGCTGGCGAACATGGCGCTGAGGGCGAGGCTGCGGCCGGCGAGGCGGGCGATGTCGGCCGCGCGCTCGAATGTCACGGCGACGATCCCTGCTATTACACAATGCCCAAGCTCATCGTGAACCTTGCTGGCGCCGAAGGTCAGCGCTCACCCTACATGGAACTCGAACTCACGCTCGAATCGAGCAGCTCCGCGACGTTCAAGCGCGTGCCGGATTTGATGCCGCGCCTGAAAGACCAGCTGACCTCCTTCCTGCGTGAACTCCGCGTCGAGGATCTCAACGGCTCGACCGGCACCTGGCGCCTCCGCCGCGAACTGCTCAATCGCTTCAACACGGTGATGGACCCCAAGAAGGTCGACGCCGTGCTGATCGAGAGCATGCTGATCCAGTAAACACAGATGGCTCAGGAAACCACAGACGAAGAACTTGCGGCTGGCTGGGAAGCCAGTGTCGCGTCGGGCAAGCCCGGCGGCGGCGATGACGCGTGGAGCGCCGATGCGCCACAGGGCGAGGCTGCCCAGTCGCTTGCGCAGGCCGCTGTCGGCTCCGAACGCATCCTCAACCAGGACGAGATCGACAGCCTTCTCGGCTTCTCGCTTGAAGAAGAGAACGGCGCCAAACGCAACGGCATCCGCGCGCTCATCAACTCCGCGCTCGTCTCCTACGAACGTCTGCCCATGCTCGAGGTCGTCTTCGACCGCCTCGTTCGCCTGATGACGACCAGCCTGCGCAATTTCACCTCCGACAACGTCGAGGTGTCGCTGGATGCGATCCAGTCGATGCGTTTCGGCGACTATCTCAACTCGATTCCCCTGCCGGCCATCCTTGCCGTCTTCAAGGCCAAGCAGCTCGATAATTTCGGCCTGCTCACGGTCGATTCGAATCTCATCTACTCGATCGTCGACGTTCTGCTCGGCGGCCGCCGCGGTACAATCGCCATGCGCGTCGAAGGCCGCCCCTACACGACGATCGAGCGCGTGCTCGTCACCCGCCTTGTGGAAGTGATCCTGCACGACGCCCGCAAGGCATTCGATCCGCTCACTGCCGTGGAGTTCGAGCTCGATCGCATCGAAACCAACCCGCGCTTCGCCGCCATCGCCCAGCCGGCTAACGCCGCCATTCTCGTGAAGCTGCGCATCGACATGGAAGATCGTGGCGGCCGTTGCGAGCTGCTGCTGCCTTACGCCACACTCGAACCCATTAGGAAGATGCTGCTGCAGAACTTCATGGGCGAGAAGTTCGGCCGCGACAACATCTGGGAAGGCCACCTGGCGACCGAGCTATGGTCTGCTCCCACTACGCTCCGCGTCGTGCTCGATGAATTCACCCAGCCGCTCGGCAAGATGATGAACCTTCAGATCGGCGACACGCTGATCATGAACGCCACGCCGGAGTCGAAAGCGCACCTGATGTGCGGCGACATCCACCTTACACACGGCCAGGTCGGCCGCATCGGCCAGAAGGTGGCTGTGCGCGTCGAAGCGCCGATCACCAACGCCGCCAAGAAGAGAGTACTGGAAGCAAGATGATGATGTCGGCTGGACTCTACTCCATCGTGATCGAGGGCCTTCTCGCCCTCCTGCTTGTTATCGCGATCGCCTATTGCATGCGCCTCGATGGTAAGCTGAAGGCGCTGCGCAACGGCAATGCCCGCCTGCTTGAAGCAGCGAAGGAGCTCCAATCGTCCGCGCTGCATGCCCAGAACGCGGTCGCCGCCCTGCGTCGCTCGGCTGACGCCGCTGGCAAGGAGCTGCAGCTCAAGATCGATGAAGCCAAGGCTGTCGCCGCTATTCCCATGGTCCGCGATGTCCGCGATATGCCGATCGATCCCTATCGCGACGCGCCGCGTGAAACGTCGCACGCCACGGCGCGCGCCAACGTTGATTTCACGCTGCGCCGCCGCAGCGTGCTCTAGGAGGGTTCGCCCATGACTCCCAAGGTCGGTGTCCTCTCCGTCGTCTGCGCCGTCGCAGTCGGCGCGCTGGCCTTCAAGGGTCTCGACATCGCGCAGGCTGTCGCCGCCGAAGCGGAAACAGCCGCCCCGGCCGCGACCGAAACCGCGCTGACCGCCGGCATCGGCGAGGAGGCCGAAACTGCTGCTGCGACAGCAGAGGAGGGCGCGCCGCCCGCCGAAGCCGCAGCGCCGACGCCTGAGCAATGCCTGACGACCTTGAACTCGGCCGCCGAAGAAATGGGTCTCTCATCGCAGGAAATCCTCGTCCTCCGCAGCTTGCAAAAGCGCCGCGAGGAACTCGACGGCCGCGAAGGCGGTCTTGAGACGCGCGAACAGGCCGCCGCCGCCGCAGAATCGCGCCTGCAGGAACAGATCGTCCAGCTCAAGGCTGTCGAGACCGAAATCCAGACGCTTCTGAAGACGATGGACGCCAAGCGCGACGAGCGCATGACCTCCCTCGTCAAAACCTATGAGGCGATGAAACCGAAAGACGCCGCCAATATCTTCAACGGCATGGAAGACGGCATCCTGCTCGACATCGCCAAGTCGATGAAACCCGCAACGCTTGCCGCGATCATGTCGACGATGACGCCCAAGCGCGCCGAAGCTCTCACCCGCATGCTCGCCGGGCTCGCCAAGCCGCCCGCGAACATCGAAGCCCTGCAGAAAACGCCAACGTGAGCTTGTTGCGCCCTCCTGCCGGTTGGGCGATCCGCCTCTCCATGATGGGGATGGCGGCTGCTTCCATGTCTGCACCTGCATTCGCTGACCGCCCGGTGCAATTCTCCTTCAAGGAAGCGCAAGGCTACGCACGCATCACCGCCAAATGGGGTGACGGCGATGAAACCGCGCCAAAGATCACCGCGCAGGTCAGCAATCAGGTTCTCATCCTCACCTTCCCCGAGAAGGTCACGCTCAATCTCGACAAGCTGAAGGAGGGGCTGCCCAATTGGGCAGCCGTCACCTTCATGGACCCAGATGGCATGACGGCCCGCATCGGCCTCAAACAGGCGCCGCGCCTCGCTGTCTCCACCTCGGTCGACCTCACCGCGATCGATCTCATCCCGGAATCAGTTACCGCGACGCCGCCAAAACTTGTCTCGCCGCTCGCCGCCAAGCGCGCCGCCGAGACCGAGGCGAAGCGTGTCGCCGCCATTCCGCCGCCCGCTGCGGTCGAACCGCTGGAAGTCCGTGGCAGCCACTCGGGCGATTCCTCGCGCGTTGCCTTCTACTGGCCCGCCCGGGTCGGCTACAAAGTCGTCAGTCAGGGTGAAGGCACGCTCAAGCTGCAATTCTCCAGGCGCGCCAAGCCTGATCTCGCTTACCTGCGCATTTCGCCTCCGCCCAACCTTGCTGACTTCCAGGGCGAGAACTCCGACAAGGGCTACGTCGTCACCATCACTTCGAAGGACAAGCTGCCGATCAAGCACTTCCTCGAAGGTGATGTTGTCGTCATCGACATCAGCAAGCCTGCGCCCCCGCAAGTCGCCGCACCCGCTCCGCCCGCCAAGCCCGCGCCGGCTACGGTTCAGCCCGCCGCCGGGAAGCAGAATGCCATCCTGCTTGCGCCGCCCAAGCAGATGCTTGAAAGCGTCGACCCCAAGGGCGCTGACGCCGTTGCGTATCCCGCCGCCAACGCCACGCTGGGCGGTCCGGAACGCGTCACTGCCATGTCCGGCAACTGGCATGACCCCGCGCCGCGAAACGGCCTGATCAACGTCAAGGTCACTCCTGTCGCCGGCGGCCTCGAACTGCAGGTGCCGTTTGCCGCACCTGCGCCTGCCGCCGTCTTCGCCCGCGGCTCGGCGATCTGGGCCGTCTTTGCTGCCAACGCCGATCTCAAGATTGATCCGACCCAGCTCCCGGCCGGATACCGCGCCCGAACCATGCGGGTGAAAGACGCCACGCTGATGCGTCTCGAGATTCCGAAGGGTCTTATCGTTTCAGCCGACATGGATGAATCGATCTGGACACTCCGCTTCGCGCCCACCGCCACCAAGCCGCAGCGCTTCCTCGCGCCCACGCGCCGCGCAGGCGAGGGCGGCCGCGCCCGTATCGAAACCATGCTCATCGGCGCCACCGGCCTCATCTGGTTCGAAGACCCGGCCATCGGCGACCAGATCGCCGTTGCGGTCTCCTACGGTCCAACCTCTGCGTCGCCAACGCCACGCGATTTCGTCGAGGCCTCCCTTCCCGCTACCGCTCATGGTCTTGCTATCTCGCCGAAATCCGACGACGTGGTCGTCACGATCGAAGGCGAGCGTGTTGTGGTGTCCGTGACGTCCGGCGCGCAATCGGCGCCAGACATCGTCGCCGACAGCGGTCTGGCCAAGGCCGCTGCGAATCCCGCCTATATCGATTTCGCCGGCTGGGGCGCGGCGCGCGGCGACGCCCATTTCCAGCAGCTTTCCGGCCTCGAAACCGCAGCGGCGACGCTCGATCCTTCCACGCCCCCGGGCGCCAGCGCCGCGCTCGATCTCGCGCGCTTCCATCTCGGCCACGACCACGGGCATGAAGCGCTCGGCGTTCTCAAGCTGGCTTTGCATGACCGCCCCGAACTCGAGCAGGACGCAAGCTTCCTGGGCATGCGCGGCGTCGCCAATTACATGGCTGGGCGGCTGAAGCTGGCCGACGATGATCTCGCGCGCGGCCCCCTGCGCAACGATCCCTCCGCCGCGTTGTGGCGGGGCGTCATCGCGGTCGAGCGCGGCGAATGGGAACGTGCGGTGGAATTCTTCCGCGCCTCCGACAAGCAGATCAATCTCTACTCGTCGAATCGCGCCGCACTGTTCTCTGCCGCATGGGCGGAAGCCGCCTTGCGGACCAATGACTACGACACCGCCCGGCGTCAGGCGAACACCGCCGTCTCCAACGGCGACACGGAAACGAAGGAGCGTGGCCAGCTGATTCTGGCGACGTTGCGTTCGATCATCGAAGGCCCGGCTGCCGCTTATGACGAACTCCAGCGCC
>CALMWO010000576.1 GCA_937873805.1 uncultured Hyphomonadaceae bacterium | reverse complement strand
CTTTCTTCTCGACGTTCTGCTTGCGCTTTTCGAGTGAGTCCATGTCGGCGAGCATCAGCTCCGTCTCGACGACTTCGAAATCAGCGAGCGGATCGATCTTGCCTGAGACGTGCGTGATGTCGTCATCGACGAAGCAGCGCAGCACGTAGGCGACGGCGTCCACTTCACGGATGGTGGCGAGGAACTGGTTGCCGAGGCCTTCGCCCTGGCTGGCGCCCTTCACGAGGCCGGCGATGTCCACGAAGTTCATGCGCGTCGGGATGATCTCTTTCGAGCCGGCGATCTTCGCGAGCACGTCGAGGCGCGGTTCGGGCATAGCCACGTCACCGACGTTCGGCTCGATCGTGCAGAACGGATAGTTCGCCGCCTGCGCAGCGGCAGTGCGGGTGAGGGCGTTGAACAGGGTCGACTTGCCGACGTTCGGCAGACCCACAATGCCAGCTTTAAAGCCCATCAGTTTTCTTCCTTGTCGTTTGGCTTGCGCGGGTCGCTCTTCGGCGCGGGCGCGAGGCGCATCACTTCGTTTTGGTACTTGTCGTCGCTGTTGGCCAGCAGCAGAGGCAGAGCTTCGGCGCAGGCGTCGATCAGGGCGGTGAGCCAGGGTTGGTCGGCCTTGGCGAAATCGGACAGCACGTGAGCGTGGACCAGTTCCTTGTCGCCCGGATGCCCAACGCCCATGCGCGCGCGGCGGACATCTGCGTCTGCCTGCGCGATGATGGAGCGGATGCCGTTATGGCCGGCGGCGCCGCCACCGGTCTTCATGCGGAAGCGGCCGGGCGCGAGGTCTATCTCGTCGTAGAAGACGATGGTGTTGGCTGGCGTGATCTTGTTGAAGCGCATCGCCTCGCCGACCGAGTGGCCGGAATTGTTCATGAAGGTCTGCGGCTTGAGCAGCTGGACCTTCACCCGCGTGCCGTCAGGCGCGGTCAGAGCGCCATCGGCGACTTCGCCCTGGAAGCGGTTGCGCCACGGGCCAAACGCGTATTTCGACGCGAAGCGGTCCACGGCCATGAAGCCGATGTTGTGACGGTTGCCGGCGTATTTCGCGCCGGGGTTTCCAAGACCTACGATGAGCAGCATGAGAGCCGTCCCGCCAGAGCAATCTCGGAGTAGGGAGGCGCCGGCGCATCGTTGGATGCGCCGGCTTTACGTCCTTACTTCTTGGCAGCCGGCTTGGCGGCCGGGGCTTTCGCGCCAGCGGCGGGAGCTGCGGCAGCGCCCTTGGCGGGAGCAGCGGCGCCTTTGGCTGCAGCGGCGCCAGCGGCGGGAGCGGCTTCGGCGGCGGCAGTCGGTTTGTCTTCGGCCACATCGTCCTTGGCCTTGCGGCCGGCGATGGTGATGACGGTGAAGTCGCGATCAGCGATGGTCGGGCGGACGCCTTCCGGCAGCTTGATCGCCGAGATCTTCAGCGCGTCGCCGATTTCCATTTCCGAGACGTCGACTTCCAGATGTTCCGGGATCGCGTCGGCCGGGGCGTAGAGCCAGATTTCGTGACGCACGATGTTCATGGCGCCGCCGCGCTTGATGCCGGGGGACACGCCCTGGCCGGTCACGTGGACCGGAACGGCGACGCGGATGATCTGGCCTTTTTCGACGCGATAGAGGTCGAGGTGGGTCGGTTCATCGGAAACCGGGTGGAACTGGATGTCCTGGGCGAACACGAGCTGGCGCTCGCCTTTGTATTCCAGCGTCACCGTGTGCGAGATGAACTTGCCGGACTTGAGGGCCTGGACGATGGTTTTCTTGTCGATCGCGATGGCGACCGGGGCGATCTCGCCGCCGTACAGCACGGCGGGAACTTTGCCCTGACGACGGGTTTCGCGTGCGCCGCCGCGACCGGTGTTCTCACGAACGTCGACATTGAGGACGATTTCAGGCTTGGCCATTTTGCTCTCCGTTTCGCCCTGATGTCGGCCGGTCCGGCCGCAGCACCCTGACTACACAGGCAGCGACAATCGCTGCCTTTCGGGAAGGCGGGCTTATACGGGAGGGGTGGGAGACAGGCAAGCCGCCGAAATAGCCCGTTTTGCTGGGTATATGGCGGCCCGGATTAACTCTTGGCAGGACTCGCCCGGGAAGGGACTGCCATCGGCGCGGCCATGCTATCCCGGTATGTAGAGTCTGTCTGGGCCAGATCGGCCCGATCAGGATGCGCATGACCGAGCCGGGCGCCACTACGAGCGTTATCAGGAGCCGCCTCACATGGGGGGCGTCCATCGGACGGCTGCCGTTCGTGCCGTATGGTCTGGTTCCGCTGGTTGGGCTGGTTCTGCTGCTGTTCGTGGCGCTGGCGCCGTTCGCGATTGGCGAGGTTCAGGCGCCAACGGAAGCGGCGACGCGCGAGGTCCTGAAGCAGCAGGGCGCGGATTGGGCGTCCTACAGCGTTTCTGGGCAATGGGTGGTGCTAGAGGGCAAGCCGCCTTCGCGGCAAGCCGCGGATCAGCTGCTGGAGGCTGTAAGGCAGGCGAAGGCGCCGACCCTGTTCGGGGAAGCCCAGCCGGCGACCTGGGTCTATGACAAGTTCACCTGGAGCGAAGACTCGCTGCTGCCGTCATCGGGCAACCGGCCGCGGATTGGTGAGGATGGCGCGCCGGAGGCGGCGCCTGCCGCGCCGCCGACCGATGCCGAGATGGCTTCGTGCAACGAGACGATGTCGCGGCTGCTGAACCAGGCGACGATCGAGTTCTCGACGGCGAGTGCGAGCGTGGGCGCTTCCAGCGACAATGCGCTGACGGCGATCGCGCGTGTGGCGACGCATTGCCAGGGCGTGCTGCAGATCGAGGGGTATACAGACAATATCGGACGGGCAGCGTCCAACGCCTCCTTGAGCCGCAAGCGGGCGGAAGCTGTGCGTGCCGCGCTGATCGCGCGTGGCGTGCCGGCGGACCGGCTGGTGGCGCAGGGTCTGGGGGCGGACAAGCCGATCGCGGACAATCGCACGGACGAGGGCCGCGCCCGCAATCGCCGCATAGAGATACGTTCCATTCGTTCTTCTTCCGCTCCATTGCCGCCGACCTAGTTTCAAGTGTGAGACGCTGACATGTGGTTTCTGCTGCTTCAGATATTCATCCTCATGCTGCTGGCGGCGGCATTTGGAGCGGCGTTGGCGTGGTGGTGGTTGAGCCGTCGTCACGAAGATCTGGCGGCGAGCCGCGAACGGCTGGTGATGCAGGCCGGCCGGATAGACGGGCTGGCGACGCGCGATGATCTGGAGAAGGAACTCGCGGGCGTTTCGAAGCTTCTCGCGGGGCAGAAGCCCGTGGACCTTCAGCCGGTGGAAGAGCGGTTGCTGCGGCTGCAGTCGGCGATCGCCGCCATTCACGTGCCCGAGGTTGATCTTACGCCGGTGCAGGCGCGACTGGAACAGATGGAGCGGCGGCTGGCTGCTTTCACTCTGGACCCGGTGATGTCGCGCGTGTCGAGCGTGAGCGATGCGGTCGCGCGGATACAGCCGACAGATGTGCGGCCGCTGGACGAACGAATGTCGCGGCTGGAGGGCGCGCTGCGCGAGATAAAACTGCCGGAGCTGGACCTTGGTCCGGTACATAGCGGCATTGCGTCTGTGGGACTGGCAGTGAAGACGCTGGAGCCGGTGAACGCGCGGATCGCGGCGCTGGAGACCAAGCTTGTCGAGGTCGGCGCGAGGCTAGAAGGCGCGCGGCGCAACGACATGGATGCGATTTCGGGACGGTTCGCCAACATCACATCCACGCTGAACAATATCCGCGTGCCGGACATGGCGCCGGTGCAGTCGCGGCTGGCGGAACTGCAGGCGGGGATCAAGAACATCCCGCAGCCGGATCTTGGATCGCTTCAAAAATCGCTGTCCGATCTCGAGACGTTCGTCATGGCGCTGGACAAGCCGCCGCTGGATTTCGGCCCGCTGCATAGCAGGTTCGCGGCGCTGGAGGCCGCGCTGATGTCAGTGCAGACCGAAGTGCGCGAGGGCAAGGCGCTGCAGCCGATCGACATGCGGATTGCAGGGCTGGAAGAAGCGCTGGGCGGTATGCCGGGGCCGGATCTGGAGCCGGTGCTGGGCGCCGTGCGGGCGATCGACAGCCGGCATGATCTGGTCGCGGTCGAGAACCGGCTGACGGCCATCGAATACGGTCTGGCGGCGGTTCACCACATGCTGCGCTCGCGCGCGGATGGAGCAGATGTGCGGGTTGCGCCAAGCTTGCAGGTCGTGCGTGAGACGCCAACGCCGGTGGCCCCCATTCGGCCAACACGCGATAGCGATCCAATCAATGCCGCTCGCCGCACGGATGACCGGGCAAACCTGCTGACCACGCCAGCTTTTGGGACGTCGGACGATCTTGAGCTGATCGATGGCGTCGGGCCGATGCTGGCGTCGCTGCTGAACGAGATTGGCGTGTTCTATTTCTGGCAAGTCGCGGAATGGACGCCTGACGAGATCGATTGGGTCGAGAGTAAGCTGAAGCATTTCCGCGGGCGCATCCGTCGCGACGACTGGGTTGGCCATGCGCGGGCGCTTGCAGCTGCGCCGGCCGCAGCGAAGCGACCGGCGCAAGAGGGTATGCGTGGGACGTTCTGATCGAAGCGGTCATCCTCGGGCTTGACCCGAGGATCTTGCTTTCTGTTTGTCTTCTGCTGTTGAGGCGA
>CALMWO010000575.1 GCA_937873805.1 uncultured Hyphomonadaceae bacterium | reverse complement strand
TGTGCGGAAGGTCTATGACGAGCATGTTCTTCCGAACGCGCCGAAGTCCGCGTTGCTGATCGACTGCTCGACCATCGATGTGGATTCGGCGCGGGCCGTTGCGGCTCAGGCGAAGGCTGCGGGGTTCCGCTTTGCCGATGCGCCGGTGTCTGGCGGCACGGCGGCGGCGGATGCGGGGACGCTGGCTTTCATGGTCGGCTGCGCTGAAGGCGACTTCGCGGATGTGGAAGAGGCGCTGAAGCCGATGGCGCGCGTGGTGATCCGCGCGGGCGAGACGGGCGCGGGGCAGGCGGCGAAGATCTGCAACAACATGCTGCTGGCGATCTCCATGATCGGAACCTGCGAAGCGTTTGCTCTGGCGGAGAAGCTGGGGCTGGAGGCCGATCGCTTTTCTGAGATCGCGTCCAAATCGTCGGGCCAGTGCTGGTCGCTGACGACTTACGCGCCCTGGCCCGGCGTTGGTCCGCAGACTGCATCGGACCGCAATTACGAAGGTGGGTTTGCGACGGCGATGATGCTGAAGGATCTGAAGCTTGCGCAGGAAGCGGCCGCTCGCTCCGGCGCAACGACGCCGCTCGGCAACCAGGCGGAAGCGATCTACGCCCTGTTCGACCGGCTGGGTTTTGGCGGCAAGGACTTCTCCGGCGTCCTGCAACTGCTGCGCGGCGACCTGTCGCGGCTGAAAGCCTGATCGATTGATCTGGAGCAAGCCGGTTGATGCGGGGACGTGGCTTGCCTGATCATGCCAGCGTCGGGTCTGGCTTTGAGAAGGCCGGTCCATGTCGCACAGCGATCTTTCCCAGCGTCTTGCATTCATGCAGCTCGACGCTGACGCGGGCGCGGCCCTTCGCCAGCTGGCGCCGCTGCTGAGCGGCGCGTTGCCGGGGATTCTCGACGACTTCTACACGCATGTGCGCGAGTGGCCGCAGGTCGCGACGCTGTTCGGCGAACGCGGAATGGAAGTGGCGAGCCGCAAGCAGGCCGAACACTGGAACATCATCCTGCGCGGAGACTTCACGACGGAATATGTCGACTCGGTACGCCGCATCGGGCAGGTCCATGCGCGGATTGGGCTGGAGCCCCGGTGGTATATCGCCGGATACGCCTTCATCGTCACGCGTGTGATCGCGCTGATCGCCGCGCACAATCATGGCGGGGCAGGCTGGTCGCTGCCGGGCCAGGGCCGCAAGGCCGCTGCCGACCGTCTGGCTGGCGCCTTCATGCGGGCGGCCATGCTGGACATGGACTTTGCCATTTCGATCTACCTGGAAGAGGGAGAGGTCGCCAAGCGCCGCGCAGTGCAGGAGATCGCCGTTTCGTTCGACGCCTCGATCGGGGGCATCGTCGATTCCGTCGCTTCCGCCGCAACCCAGCTTGAGCACACGGCAAAATCCATGTCGTCGATCGCGCACGCGACAACCGAAAAGGCGATGGTCGTCTCGGAAGCTGCGGAACAGGCGACGCAGAACATCGCCTCCGTGTCGTCGGCGACCGGGGAGCTGGACCAGTCGGTCGCGGAAATCGCAAAGCAGGTGTCGCAGGCTTCCGTCATCGCCTCGAGCGCCGTGATCAAGGCGCGGGACGCCGGCGAGACGATGATGCAGCTTTCAGCCACCGCAGAAAAGATCGGCAAGGTCGTGTCGCTGATTTCGGACATCGCCCGCCAGACCAATCTGCTGGCCCTCAACGCCACGATCGAGAGCGCTCGGGCGGGAGAGGCGGGACGGGGCTTCGTGGTGGTCGCTGCCGAAGTGCGCACACTTGCGGGCAAGACGGCAAAGGCCACGGAAGAGATCGGGCAGGAGATCGCCGCGATGCAACAGATCAGCCGCGAGTCCGTGGCGGCGATCACGGGTATCCAGTCGACCATCAACGAGATCGACGAGGTTTCCGCCGCCATCAGCGCGGCTGCCGAAGAGCAGGCCGCGACGACGCGCCAGATTTCTCGCAACACGGGCGAAGTTTCCAACGGCGCCCGGAACGTCACGCGGCATATCAGCGACGTGCGGCAGGATGCTCAGGATACGGGCGATGCGGCGGCGCAAGTCGTGGCGGCATCGAGCGAGTTGGGTCGCCAGGCCGAATATCTGCGCACGCAGGTCGATGGCTTCCTCAGCAAGATCCGCGCGGCCTGATCCTGCGCGCACCGCCGATCTTCTGGCCGCCGGAAAATATGGATGATTTTGCACGACCGCACGGCGTTCACCGCTCATTAGCAACAATATGTTCTAGTAGCACATGAGCGATGGGCTTGCTGCTTCTCCTGCCGATCCCATCGCCTGAAGGTAAGTCTGCGACGTCCCCTCCCGCAGTCTTGCCACGTAAAGGCCGCGCCTGTTCCCCCGCAGGCGCGGCCAACGTGTTTTCAGGGGGTCAGCTCTTTGCGGTGAGATATTGGAAGGCCGTGTAGGCCGAGAGCAGGGCGGCAATCGCAAGAATGCCGATCCAGCCAAGCATCATTGCATCGGAAACGACAAAGCCATCGCCCAGGCCAACAGTCCGCATGATGGCGGGCGCGGCCATCAGCAGGATGCCAATCGCCACCGCCACCAGTTCGATGGCGGTCTTCCATTTTGCCAGCTGAGAAACGCGAACCCCTTCGCCATCCTTGGCGGCGAAACGGATCAGCGTCATCGTGATGTCGCGCAGCACGATCACGGCTGTCGAAAGACCGACCACCCACCAGAGCGGCCATCCCTCGCGCGCTGCGACGATCGAGATCGCGATCAGCGGCAAGCCGACCAGCGCTTTGTCGGCGATGGGGTCGATCAGGCGGCCGAATTTGGAATGCGCGTCGAACGCCCGCGCGGCCATGCCGTCGAAAAGATCGGTGAGAGCAGCGATGATGAAGAGCGCTGCGGCCCACATCGCCCATTCCTGATTGCTGGCTCCCGGCTCCGCGTTCGCTTGCCACACGACCCACGCGATCACCGGCGCCAGGATCAGGCGCAGAAGCGTCAGCGCGTTGGGGAGCTGTTTGAGCAAGTCGGGGATTCTCCTGAAGGCGGCGGACCCTAGCGGGAAAGCGGTGTGCGGCGAAGAGCGCCACAACGGCCCAGCTGGAAGTCCGCGAGGGGGCTTGTCGGCTGTTATAATATACCGTACCGTTATATTATAACATGCGTGGAGAGCCTGATGCGATTGGCTTCGAGACTGGCGGTTGGCGTTGCGGCGATGGCCCTGTCGGCCCCAGGGGCCTTTGCTCAGCAGCCTCCGGCCGAAGCGTCGGCGGTCGAGGCGTCTGAAAGCCCGGATCGCGATGTCGTCGTGGTCACCGGCGTCGGCCCGATCCGTACCAGCGACGAGCTGATTGCATCAACCACCGTGCTCGATACGAATGCCGTGACCGAGCGGCTTGCCGGCGGTCTTGGCGATACGCTGGCGGGTCTGCCCGGTGTTGCATCAACATCGTTCGGCCCGGGCGCGAGCAGGCCGATCATTCGCGGCCTTGGCGCGGAGCGCGTGCAGGTTCTGTCCAACGGCATCGGCGTCATCGACGCATCGGCAGCGAGCCCCGACCATGCCGTGACCAGCGACCCGCTGGGCGCTGAAAGCATAGAGATCCTGCGCGGCCCTGCTTCGCTCGCCTATGGCGGCGGCGCGACCGGCGGCGTGGTGAACGTCATCGATGGTCTGATCGTCGAAAAGCTTCCTGAGGAGGCGTTCTCTGGCGCCGTCTACGCCGCGCTCACCAGCGCGGATGAGGGCAAGCAGGTTGCCGGCCGCGTGGTCGGCAGCGCAGGCAATTTCGTGGGCGTGCTGAACGGCTCGTGGATGGATGCAAAGAGCATCGACATTCCGGGCTTTGCCTTGTCTGGCGCTGCGCGTGCGGACGCAATCGCAGGCGGAGCCGATCCCGCGGACTTCGCACACGGCACGCTGCCGAATTCAGCTGTCGAGACCAAGTCACTCAGCGGCGGCCTCAGCTGGGTCGGTGACGGCGCGTTCCTTGGCGGCGCAGTGCGGCGGGCGGAGAACCGCTATGGCATCGTCGCGGAGGAGGAAGCCTTCATCGACATGGAACAGACCCGCTACGACGTTCGCGGTGGCCTCGGCCTCAATGGGCCGATCTCGACCGTCAAAGCCTCTGGATCGGTCGTCGATTACGAACACACCGAGTTCGAAGGTCCCGGGGAGCCGGGCACGCGCTTCACCAATGAAGGCTGGGAGGCGCGGATCGAGGCTGGCCATGCGCCGATCGGCCTGCTCGAAGGCAGTGTGGGCCTGCAGGCATCAAAGCGTGATTTCGCAGCGATAGGCGATGAAGCCCTGATCGGTCCGACCACAACAAAGGCCACCGGCCTGTTCGTGTTCGAGACATGGGATGCGGGCGAGTGGGGCCTCGAAGGCGGCCTGCGGTTCGACGACGTCGACATCGACAATATCGACTTCGGCAGCCGCAGCTATGAAGCCTGGAACGCCAGCTTCGGCGCACACGTCCATGTCGGCGATCACATGTTCATCGGAACATCGATTACCAGCACCGAACGCGCGCCCACCGATCTGGAACTGTTCGCTGACGGGCCGCATCCGGCCACGGCGCAATACGAAGTCGGCGACGACACGCTGGATGTGGAGCAGGGGATCAACACCGAATTCAGCGCGCGCTGGGAAGACGACGCCTTCAATCTTTCGGCGACGGTCTATCGCTTCGACTTCGACAATTTCGTCTACCTTGAGGATACCGGCGCTATCTTCGCCGATCCCGAAGGCGATCTGCCAATCTTCCAGTACGTTCAGGCGGGCGCGAATTTCACTGGCTTCGAACTGCAGGGCGACGCCCAGCTCGGCTCTGCCCTCGGCATCGACTGGAAAGCGGACGCCTCGGCGGACTTCGTGCGCGCCAAGCTGGATGCCGGCGGCAACCTGCCGCTGATCCCGCCGCTCACGGTCAATGCCGGCATCGAAGGCCTGTTCAACGGCGTCACCGGCCGGCTCGAGGCGCAATACGCTGCGGACCAGGACGACGTCGCCGCATTCGAGACACCAACTGATGGTTACCTGACGTTCGACGCCCGCGTTGGCTTCGAGGTGGCGGACGGCGTGCGATTGATGCTGGAAGCGCGTAACTTTACCGACGAGGAGGTGAGGGTGCATTCCTCGCCCCTGAAGGAGATCGCGCCGTTGACGGGCCGCAACTTCCGGGTGGCGCTGCGGGCGGAGTTCTAGGGGCCCCAGACGCAAAAAGACCCGCTTCGAAGAAGCGGGCCTTTCCGTAATCTACGCTACTCTACTGAACGCGAACTCTACTCACGCAACTAAGGCACGCGCCGGAAACTCTGGCGAGGCCCCGGCTGCAGTGCTTGCAGCAAGTATGGGGCCATCGCCTGCACTTTCAGGCGAAACGGGGTGTCACTGAGTCGAAAAGACGCGGGGCGCGGAGGTCAAAGTAACGATCTCGACGCGCCCCTTCATTGGTTCAGAGCGCTTCAGAAAGCTTAGGCAGCTTTCTTGGCGGTTTTGGCGACCGTTTTGGTGCGCTCAGCAGCTTCTTCAACGGCTTTCGGCGTCAGGTTGACGGCCGTGTCGAACAGCTCGGTTTGGGCTTTCTTGGCGACTTCGGCGTAGGCGAAGAGGCGGGCCGGGATGTCTTGCATCGCAGCTTGAGCAACTTCACCGGCTTTTTTCGCGTAGGCGGTCGGCTGGGCTTCCGAGGTCATCAGGGTCGCTGCGTCTTTCGCGGCGTCCTGCATCCAGGCGGTCGTCAGTTCGAC
This sequence comes from uncultured Hyphomonadaceae bacterium, assembly GCA_937873805.1. Taxonomy (GTDB): domain Bacteria; phylum Pseudomonadota; class Alphaproteobacteria; order Caulobacterales; family Hyphomonadaceae; genus UBA7672. Next base: position 866 of record CALMWO010000575.1, on the reverse strand, counting down.
GTTCTTGTTCATGGCTTCGATCGTCACGGCGCGGTATTTCGCGGCCATGTCCGTGAAGGCTTTCAGCGGGGCTGCGTTGGCGAAATCCGGCTGGAATTTCGAGAATTGTTCGAACGACTTCGAGAAGTCGAACATGTCGGTCATCGGGTTCATGGGATGGCTCCTTTGGGGTCGTTCGTATTCTGTGAGCAACACCTAATGCCGCGCCGCGGCAAACGCAAGGTTAATTTTGCCGCAGGTGCGAAAAAGATTCCGCGGGTGCGAAGCCAGAGTTAGGCTACCGTTAGGGAATTAACCGGGCAGACGTCTGGTTTTCCGGGCTTTTTGCGGAATTACTCGCGCACATACCGGCCGGGCGCCGGTTCAAGCCTCGGCGTCGATTTGGGGAAGCTTTCCGCCGCATCGATCTTCTTGCCTGACCGCCGGCCAAGCCAGCTGGCCCAGTCCGGCCACCAGGACCCCTCGACAGCGGTCGTTCCGGCGCGCCAAGCGTCGAGATCGCCCGGCGTCTCGTCGCTGACCCAGTAGCCGTACTTCTTCTTGTCGGGATGGTTCACGATGCCAGCGATGTGGCCCGATTGCGCCAGCACGAAGTGGCCGCCGCCTTTGAGGCGGGACAGGCCCCTGAACGAGGCGTCCCACGGCGCGATGTGGTCCTTTTCGCAGGCCACCACATAGTGCGGGATCTTGATGTCATCGAGCGAGACGGCCTTGCCATCGATATCGAAGCCGCCAGTGGCGAACAGGTTGTCGCGATAAAGGTGCGTCAGGTATTCACGCGCCATGCGTTCGGGCAGGCGGGTCGAATCCTCGTTCCAGAACAAGAGGTCGAACTTCGGACGCTGTTCGCCGAGCAGCTAGGCCTT
>CALMWO010000574.1 GCA_937873805.1 uncultured Hyphomonadaceae bacterium | reverse complement strand
TGGGCGTGGCTTGTGCGGGGCTCGTATCGCAATTGTTCGTATACGGACGATCAGGCGCGTTTACTTTCCGGTTACAATAGAAAACAAAGTAAACTCGAATAAAAGCGAGTAGAAAATTGCATGAAAGTCGTTCGACTTAGCGATTGCTTAGCTAAGCTCGTGTAGCTTCCACATAAGCCGACAAGAGCGGCAAACAAAAACGATGGTGGTGGTGATGTTGAACGCTAAAGTCCGCGAGAGCGGCGTTGAAGAGAACGTTGAGCAGTCTTTCCTGAAGGCTCTTTCGTTGCTGGAACAGGCTCATCGCCGTCTCCACGACGTGGTGAAAGATAACCTGGAACGTAACGGCGAGCGCTCGCTGACCGGCGTTCAGGCCCTGCTGCTTTATGAAATCGGTGAGAGCGAAACCCCGGCCTCGGCGCTGCGCGCTCGTGGTTCGTTCGCCGGCACTTCGATGTCGTACAACGTCAAGAAGCTTCAGGAGGGCGGCTATCTGGTTCAGTCGCGTTCCAGCGACGACCGCCGCACGGTTCGCCTGAAGCTGACGCCCTCGGGCAAGGCTGTTCGCAATCACGTGGCTGACCTGTTCGAGAAACAGGCTGGCGCTCTCGAGCCGACGGCTTCGGTGCGCTCGGACGATCTCGATCAGCTCAACAAGGCGCTGGCTCGCCTTGAGCGCTTCTGGTCCGACCAGATCCGCTACCAGCTCTAAGCATAAACACAGACCCCGGCCTGATAGTCTGGGGCTGACAACCTTGGGAGGAAACGGCGGACTTGGTCCTTAGCGGCTGACCCGACCAGATGCCCACCGCCGCCGGCTTCGCAAGAGGCCGGCGGTTTTGTTTTAGGGCTTGGTCTTCGCCGTGGCGCGATGTTCCGCCATGCGCGCGCCGAGCAGAATGTTGGCGAGGCCGTAATTGCCTTCGTGACAGCTTCCCTCCCACATCGGCGTAACTGTACGGTGAAAGATGTACTGCGCGCGCCATGGCTGGGCATAGAGCGCAGCGTCGGCGACGGTGAATTCGTAGGAGATTTCTTCCCGGGCGGCGAGGCTGATGCGTTCCGTGACGATGGATTGTGGTCCCACGACCACTCCCCTGAAGCTGATGGCCGCGCCGTAGTTGGTGGTTTCGATGGCCAGCACATCGCCTTCCCAGCGGGCGATTGAATCCCCGTGGTAGGATGTGATCGCGGCGGGTTGATGCTTTGCCCCGACGGCGATCATGCGGAAGTCGTTCATGTCTTCCGTCAGGATCACCAGATGATCCGGCGTCTGGACGATGCGGCGGAACATGTTGGCGGGCGTGATCGGCATGGGTGCGCGTCCGGGGCCGCCCAGGCACCTTTCGTTGGGCATCCGGTCTTCCGGGCCGGCCATGACGCCAAGCCGCTTGCCCCAGTCAGCTTTCATTGCCTTTGCGGCGTCGGTCAGCGGGAGCTTGCCATTGGCGGGCTCGACGATCTGCGAGGTGCGGAATAGGCCGCCCGCAACCGGCATGTAGGTTCCGTATTCGCTGTCGTCCGGAGGCGAGATGTCGCCTTCCTCCTCGTTCTTCCTGTTCTGATCTGACTGGTATTTTGCCGCTTGCTCGGCCGTCATGGTCGGGCCGTCCAGTTCGGCGGGCCGCTCCAGAGGCGTCAGCCAGCGGCTTTCCCAGACGCCCTGAAAATCGGGGCGGCCGTCTGTCGTGCGGGGAATATCGGCCGTCTGCGCATGCGCGGCCGGAATGAGGGCGAGGGCGAGGAGGATTGCGCGGATCATTCTTTGGCCTTCGTCTTCGACATGCGCGCCTCGGTCGTGCGCGCGCCGAGCAGGATGTTGGCGAGGCCGTAATTGCCCTCGTGGCAACCGGACTCGAACATTCGGCTGTCCGTGCGGACGAGGATGAAATTGACCACGAGCGGCGCCGTGAACATCACCGGATCATCGATCGTGTAGCTGTAGCCAAGCTCGTCAGGCGCATTGAGCTGGAAGCGCTCGGTGAGCTTCCGCTCCGGCTGGCCTGGCAAGCCGGCGGGGCGTGTGGGTTCGGCGCGCACGAGGCGGGTTTCGACCACCAGCACGTCGCTTTCCCAGCGGCCGGCGGAATCGCCAAGCCACGAGACCACAGCGTCGGGACGGGGGTGGCCGGTCATCTCTATGATGCGCGTGTCGCCAAGCTGCTCGGTCCAGATCGCGATGTGGTCGGGCGTCTGGATGATCTTGCGGTACGCCTGGTCGGCGCCCGTGAGCAAGGGCGCACCGCCGGCTCCGCGCAGGCAGCGCTCGGTGAGACCGCGCGCTTCAGGCCCTTCGGCCCTGTCGGTATGGTCCTTGAGAACCTTGGCCCAATCCTGAGCCGCCTGGTTCAACGGGCGCTTGCCGTCAGCGGGCTCGACGATCTGCGATGTTCGAAAGCCTCCGCCGGGCGCGGGCATCAGCGGGCCGAAATCGAAATCCTCGGCGGGCGATTGATTGCCCTGCGCCCTCAGCCTCTCGTACATGGCCGCAACCAGCGCGTCGGCCTTGTCGGCCGCGACGATTGGGCCATCGGCGTCGACGGGCCGCTCAAGCGTCGTTCGCCAACGGCTTTCCCAGACGCCCTGGAAATCCGGGCGTCCCTCGACTGTACGGGGAATATCGTTGGCTTGAGCGACAGCTGGCGTTTGGCAGGCAGCGCACGCCGCAATCGCGGTGAGGATCGTCCGTAGCATCGCCAATGGACCTCCCATGTTCATTTGCGCGGCCTGCGCTCGACGGCTCGAGCTTCTTCCATGCGCGCGCCCAATAGCATGTTCGCCAGCGAGTAGTTGCCTTCGTGGCAATCCGTTTCGTAAAGCCGCT
>CALMWO010000573.1 GCA_937873805.1 uncultured Hyphomonadaceae bacterium | reverse complement strand
CACAACGCTTGTCGCCTACTCTCCTCTCGGCCGTGGCATGCTCGCAGGCTGGTCGAAAGACTGGAAAGCCGAAGGCTTCGACTTCCGCGCCTTGATGGCTCCGCGCTTCAGCGGCGAAGCGCTTGAGAACAATCTCGCCCTCGTTGAAGAGATCGCCCACATCGCGTCGGACCTCAACGCCACCGCCGGACAAGTCGCGCTCGCCTGGGTGCTCCAGCGCGCCGACAACATCGTCGCTATCCCCGGCACAACCAAGCTCGCCAACCTCAAGCAGAATCTCGGCGCAGCGAATGTGAAGCTTACGCCCGCCGCCATTGCCAAGCTCGACAGCCTCGCCGCCAAGGTCAAAGGCGAGCGTTACGATGAAGCTGGCTTGAAAGGCGTCAACGGCTAACCGCTTCGACAATTCACGTGAAGCACTGAGACCGGCCGCGCTGCCGGAATGGGAGACTGCATGCCTGCGAACAAGGACGTGATCACCGCCATCTTTGCCGAAACCGCGAAGGGCAATGGCCGCCCGTACATCGAAGCGATCGCCGATGACGCCGTATGGATCGGCCGTGGGCAGAACAGCTGGTCCGGCGCCTATCGCGGCAAGGAGGCGATCCTCTCCGATTTGCTCGGTCCTCTCAGCAAGCTGCTCGACGGTCGCAACATCTGCATTCCCACGCGCATCCATGCTGATGGCGACTTCGTCATCGTCGAGGCGAAGGGGCAAAACCAGCTGAAGGATGGGCGGCGCTACGACAACGAATATTGCTTCGTCATCAAGATGCGTGACGGGAAGATGATCGAGATCACCGAATATCTGGATACCGAACTCGTCAGCGATCGCCTCGGCAAACGAGCCTGATGGATCAGCTCCCGCTGGGACGCTCCGGCGCTTCGCCGCGACCGACAGATGAAATGCAGGAGTTGTACTCCCGCGTCACCAGTGCCCGCATCTCGGCAGTCATCGCGCCCAGCTTGCCCGGCGCATAACCTGTCATCTCGGAGCAGGTCTTCTCTGCCGCCTCATTCAGCGCCGAAGCTTCCCGGCCATCCGGCCCCAGAACCGGAGCGGGCGCCGTCGGCGCTTCATCGCACGCAGACAGCCCCGCCAGCGCGCCAAGCAACAAGACCAGTCTCATGAATCACTCCTGCCCGGCTGGCAGGCACTCTCTCCCCCTGCCGGGTGCGGTCAAGCACCGCCCTTGATACAGCACGCGCCCGCCTCCACCTTGGCTTCATGTTGCCAGCGATCTTCGTCTCCCACGGCTCCCCCATGCTCGCGATCGAGGATGCGCAGGCGCGCCAGTTCCTCGCCAGCCTGCCGGAAATCCTTCCCGAACGCCCCAAGGCGATCCTGATGATCTCCGCGCATTGGGAGCGCCTGCGCCCCGCCGTTAGCTCGCCGCCGGCCAACGAGACCATTCATGATTTCGGCGGCTTTCCGCCAGCGCTCTACCAAATCCAGTATCCGGCCCCGCCGTCCGCCGACCTCGCCCGCCGTGTCGCCGAACTTCTCGGCGCCAGCGGCCTGCCCACCGATATCGACCAGCGCCGGGGCCTGGACCACGGCGCATGGGTTCCCCTCATGGTCGCCTGGCCAGACGCAGACATTCCCGTGGTCCAGCTCTCGGTCCAGACCCGGCTTGGACCAGCCCACCACTATCAGCTCGGCCAGATCCTCGCACCGCTGCGGGATGAAGGCATCCTCATCATCGGGTCAGGCAGCTTCACGCACGATCTCGCCAGCTTCCGTTCATCCGGCGGCCGCATCGATGCGCCAGAGCCGGACTGGGTCCACGCCTTCGCCGAATGGATGGCCTCAGCGCTGCGCGAGCGCCGCGTCGACGATCTCCTGAACTATCGCGTTCTGGCGCCAGAAGCCGCGCATAATCATCCGACTGAAGAGCACCTCCTGCCTCTCTACGTCGCCCTGGGCGTCGCACCGGAAGCGGTCAGGCATCTCCACCAGAGCACCACCTACGGCATCCTACGCATGGACGCTTTCGCGTTCGGAAGCGTCACTTCGTGATGGGTTGAGCCTCGCACCCGTTTCGTCCACCTTGCGCGAAACAACATGAGGCTGGGCGTGACGAACGATAGCGTGCCACTACACAACGCATCCCGACATGGCGGCAGCCTGCTGCGCGATCGCAATGCCCCGCACCATAACCGTGTCGGCTTTGTCGAGCTTTTCTTCGATCTCGTCTTTGTTTTCGCCGTAACGCAGCTGTCCCATCATCTGCTGCACCACCTCACGCTTGAAGGCGCGCTCCAGACAGCTTTGCTCATGCTGGCCATGTGGATCGTTTGGATCTTCACCACCTGGGTCACGAACTGGATCGACTGTAGTCGTACCGCGCCGCGGCTGATGCTCTTCGGCTTGATGGCAGGCGGCCTCGTAATGTCAGCTGCCGTTCCTCAGGCCTTCGGCGAGCGCGGCTATGTCTTCGCGCTGGCGTATGCGGCGATGCAGATCGGCCGTACCTCCTTCATGCTCTTCGTACTCAAGAATGGCCCAGCGAACGAGTTCGCAAACTTCCGACGCATCCTGGTCTGGCTGTCAGTTTCCGCCGCGCTATGGATTGTTGGCGGCTTCTCGGATGGCGATGCGCGCTGGGGATTCTGGATCGTGGCTATCGCGATTGAGTTCGCCGGCCCGTGGGCCTCCTTCCGCGTGCCCGGCCTCGGCCGCTCCTCGACGGCCGACTGGACGATCGATCCCGAACACATGTCCGAACGCTGCGGCTTGTTCGTCATCATTGCGCTGGGTGAATCCATCATCATCACGGGCGCGACCTTCGCTGACCTGAAATGGACCGCCGAAATCTGGATGGCTTTCGGCGCTGCCCTGCTCAGCACGCTAGCCATGTGGTGGATTTACTTCGTCATCAGCGCCCAGGTCGCCAGCGAAGCTTTCGCCCATCACAAGGACCCCGGAAGCGTCGCCCGCGCCGCCTACACTTATGGCCATCTCCCAATCATAGCGGGGATCATCGTCACGGCAGTTTCCGACGAAATGATCCTCGCCCATCCACTTGGTCATATTGGGGGGCCGGTCCTCGCTGTTACCCTGCTGGGGCCGGGGCTGTTCATACTCGGCACCGGACTGTTCTGCTGGCTTGTGTTCCGCGAGCTCCCGCTGTCGTCCCTGATTGGCATCCTCATTCTGGCCTGCCTCATTCCTCTCGCGCCATATATCCCACCGATCGCGCTCAGCCTCGCCACAACCGGCGCGATGATCTTTGTCGCCGTCTGGGTAGGCATTGCTCACGCGCGCGAAGCCGCCGCAGCGCAGCATCCCGGACTGGAACAAGCTCCATCCTGACGCTCACATCCTCGACAGCCTGCACGGGAACTCTGTTGCTCGGTCCGAAGTTGCGCTAATCCAAGGCAAAATTGACCCGGAAAGCCGGGCGGCAACCGATCCAGAAACAGGCAGGAAACATGACGACCCTCACTATGCCCCGTCCATCCTTGTTCCGCCGCGCTGCGGCAGTCCTCGCCGTCGCCGCGACGGTCGCTCTGTCCGCCTGCGCCAGCATGGGTTCAGCAAGCAACTCAGCCGCCGATCCGGCAATCGGCATCTACGAACTTCGCGTCTACACCGCAGCGCCCGGCAAGGCCGCCGCGCTGGACTCGCGCTTCCGCGACCACACGATCAGCCTGTTCAAGAAGCACGGCATGACGCCGATCAGCTTCTTCCACGTCGCCCCGCAACCGGGCCAGACCCTCGACAACCGCCTGTTCTACGTCATGGGCTACAAGGACCGCGCCGCGCGCGACGCCTCGTGGACGGCTTTCGCCGCCGACCCGGAATGGAAACAGGTCTACGCCGACAGCCAGAAAGACGGTTCGCTCACCACGAAGATCGAGAACTTCTTCCTCAGCCCGACCGACTACTCGCCGAAGCTCAACACCAAGTCCGCCGCAACGCCGCGCCATTTCGAACTGCGCACCTACACGGTGATGCCGGGCCGCCTTGAAGACCTCCACACCCGCTTCCGCGACCACACGCTCCGTATCTTCGCGAAGCACGGCATGACCAACTTCCTGTTCTGGCGCCCCGTGGCCGACCAGCCGGCGATGACCGACAAGATGGTCTATCTCCTCGCCTTCCCGAGCCAGGAAGCCCGCAACGAGTCGTGGAAAGCCTTCGGCGCCGACGAGGAGTGGAAGAAGGTCGCCGCCGACAGCCAGAAGACCGGCCCGATGCTGATCTCCCCGGGCGGCGTCGTCTCCGTCCAGCTCACGCCGACTGACTACTCGCCCCTTCGGTAGTCGTGGCGAAAAACCAGAAAAACAAGGCGGTCAGCCCCACGGGTTGGCCGCCTTTTTCTTTGCCGGAAGGCACCCCTTGCAACTTGTTGCATTTGCAACTACATACCCGCCAACAGCAATTCCAACCGGGAGATCCCAATGATCGAAGTCCGGCCTTTCGACACCCTCGGCGGCGCCAACCATGGCTGGCTCGACGCCCACCACCATTTTTCGTTCGCGGAATACTACAATCCCAAGCGCATGAGCTGGGGCCGCCTCCGCGTGTGGAATGACGACCTGATCGCGCCCAAATCCGGCTTCCCGCCGCACCCGCATCGCGACATGGAAATCATCACCTATGTCCGCACTGGCGCGATCACCCATCAGGACTCGATGGGCAACAAAGGCCGCACGGCTGCTGGCGACGTTCAGGTCATGTCAGCAGGCACAGGCGTCCGCCATGCCGAATTCAACCTCGAGGACGAGAACACCACGCTCTTCCAGATCTGGATCGAGCCCGAT
>CALMWO010000572.1 GCA_937873805.1 uncultured Hyphomonadaceae bacterium | reverse complement strand
AGATCACGGCCGTGGAGACGGACGCTCAGGGCCGCACGCGTTGGCTGAACATCGATCTCGAGGCCGGCGGCGAGGCGCGCGTGGCGTCGTTCCGCGCCGATCTCGACGCACGTCAAAAGCTCGTCAATCTGCGTTTGTCGGAAGATCTTCTGATCACCCGCGCGGATGCCGCCAGCGAGCCGGTCAGCTCACTTTCAATTTGAACTTGAATGTCTTGGCGTCCGGCTCGGCGGCGGTTTCCCACGGACGGCGCTGGGCGAGGGTGATTTCGCCTTCACCGGCCGCCAGCGCTTCGATCACCACAACTTCCCAATGGCTGCCGCCGGCAAAGCCCGGCGTGAACTGGGCGGTCGATGTTGCCCCGCCGGGGCCATCGCTTGCCTTGATGAAGGCTGGCGGCGTCGAGGCGCCCCAGACATAGCCAGCCGTCGGAATGCCGACGAGCGCGATCGAAATCTTCTCGCCGACCTTCATCTCGACATTGGCGCCGGCATCCGCCTCGCCGAGCGCCCGTACCGCGCCTTCAACCTTCGGGGCAGGGAGTTCGCGTGTCTTGATCATGCAGGTCTTCGTTGTTGCGCCCGATTTCCAGGTCACCGACGACCCGTCTGTTTGCAGGGTGGTGGTGGCGTTCTTGTATTCGATGCTTGTCTGGCTGTCGGGGTTCATCGGCAGCGTTTCGGCTGTGCCGCCATCGAGACGCGCCAGCGCGTCACCATTGCCATTGTAGACCACATCCACCACGCCGCCGCCTTCGCACTCATAATTGACGGCATAGGCAAAGGCGTCGGGGATTGCTGGTGTCGCCGGCTGGTCGGCGACCGGTGTCGGCTCGACTGGCGCCGGCGGGGCCGGCTGGCTGCAGGCGGCGGCAAGAAGGCCAAGCCCAGTCACGGCTGCGATCGCCCGGATGTTCATGAAAGTCCCCGATTGAGTGTCCTTGGTTACTTCTCGGGCGGGCCCGGTGAGGTGGCAATCCCCTCAAGCCATACATTCCGGGCTTTTTGCCAGTGGCGACACCACCGGGCGAATCCCTGCAATCTCCCGGTTTGCGCCTGATTTCCGGGGATGGCCGACATGGACCTGATTTCGATCATGCACGCAGTGGCGGCGCTCTGCGCTGGCGGTGCGGCGGCGTCCGGCTGGACGGCGGCGGTCATTGTCGCGAACTCGGCATTCGACGGTCTCGACCATGGCCGGGCTGACCGCATGCTGCGCAAGGTGATTTCAGCGACCGCTGGCTTTCAGGCGGCGCTGCTGGGCATTGCGACCGGAGCGGCGCTCCTCTCCAACGCACGGGCGGCGGCCATCGTCGCCGGCGTGGCGGCGCTGGGCTTCCTGTCGAATGTCTGGACGCTGGCGCCGCGCCGCGACAAGGCGCCCGAAGGGCTGAAAAAGAAAAACTCGACCCAGCGCGTCGTCGCCGTGGCGTTGACGCTGCTCATGACGTTCGTCGCCCTGACCGCCGGCATCATGGCAGCCATCGGCGTCTGATCACCCGCGTTCGAAGGCGCGCGTGCAGGTCAGGTGAAGCAGGATGCCGTTGCCTGCGTGAACACCCCGGCGATCTTGGCGTCGTCGCTGAGATTGCCGGGAAGCATCTCGGAGTAGCGCTTCTGTTCGTCCATGCCTTTGGCGACCTGGGTGAATTCCTCAGGTGTGAGGTTTTTCTCCAGCGCGTCGGCAAGGCAGGCGCATCCCTGCTCGGAGCCCATCTTGGAACTGCACGCCCCTGCAATCTCGGTTTTGCCAGCCGCAGCCGCACTGCAGGCGCTGGCAACTCCCAAGGACAATAGAAGGGACGCTACAAGTGAAACCGGACGTTTCATCTAAATTCCCCGAATGTTCGCGGGTCTTGGATGCCCGCAGCGCAAATTGACGCGCCTGACGACTGCCGTTGTCAAACGAAGATTGGGTCGTTCTGCTCGCGAATACTTACCCTTTGCGGAATGACTTAGGGAGAACTGTCCGCAGCGTTTTCGCCCGTCAGGCCAGACCGCTCGCATCATGCCGCAAAGCGTGTATCCCCTGCCGGGACAGGGCCGGAGCCAGACATGGACATCGCCATCCGATCTTTCGTGAACGGGTTTCCCGAATTCATGATTCAGGGGGGCGTGACGCTCGGCTTGCTCATCACCGGATGCGTCGTCCACGTCCTGCTGACGCCCATGAAAGAGATGAAGCTGATCAAGGACGGCAATATTTCGGCCGGCATCAGTGTCGCAGCAGTGATTGTTGGCCTGGCCATTCCGATGACTGCCTGCCTTGCGACCGCCAATTCGATCTACGACCTGTTGATCTGGGGCGTCGTGGCCATCCTGTTGCAATTGCTGGCGTTTCGGGCGGCAGACCTGCTGCTGCGCGATCTTCCCCGCCGGATCGAGCGAGACGAGATTGGTTCAGCCCTTGTGCTCGCCGCCGTGAAGCTGGCTGCTGCTTTGGTAATGGCTGCGGCCTTGTGAGTTTGAGGTCACACCCGAATATTAGGGTGTCCCGGAGACGTGCATGCGAATCCCCGATTGGGTGGTCTACGCGGTCGTGTTGATCGTCATCGTCGGGACCCTGTTTTCCAGCGGTTCCGGGGAGAAGGACGAGCCGTGGGGATTTCGCGACGAGAAAACCCAGTCTGCTCCTGAACTGGCTGATCGTGGCCTTACCCCGTCGATCGAAGACAATGACATCGCGCCTGACGCGGCAAGCGAAGCTGAGGGCGAGCCTCTGCCCGAGTCCGATGCATTCGATGAGCGCGTGCTGGTTCAGGTCGGCGACGCCGAGGACGGCATCGGCACAGCTTTCGCCATCAACGAGTCCGGCGCCTGGCTGACCGCCCGCCACGTCGTCGACGGGTGCTCGCGTGTGGGCCTTGCGGTTGGCAATGGCCGGATGGTGCGCGTCGATGCGGTTCGCACATCCCTGAATACGGACCTTGCGCTGTTGCTCACCGACCGCGCGCCGACATCCCTTCCACTGGCGCTCGACCGCGAGCTGCGAATCGGTGAACCCGGATATCATGTCGGCTTCCCGCAGGGCCGGTCGGGCGAGGCGATCTCCGTTCTCGAATCCCGCTCCAACCTGGTGACGCGCGGCCGTTACGCGATGGAGGAACCTGTGTTGGCGTGGGCTGAACAGGAAAGATCGGACGGGATTGAAGGCACGCTGTCCGGCATGAGCGGCGGCCCTGTGTTCAACAAGGACGGCGCCGTCATCGGCGTGACGGTTGCCGAGAGCCCGCGTCGCAACCGCATCTATACGGCCTCGCCCGACTCGATCCGCAATTTTCTGGAAGAGCAGGGCCTTGTCGCTCCCGGCGGCGAAGCGCATGCGCTCAGCGCGGCGTCGTACACGCAGGAAGCGGACCGGTTGCGCGATGAGCGCGCCGTTGTGAAAGTTCTCTGTCGCGTGGGTGAAGATCAGTGACCAAAAACTTTGCCGATCGCCTGATGGCGGGTGTGCGCGAGAAGGGCCCGCTGTGCGTCGGCATAGATCCGCACGCCACGATGTTGCCCGCGCTGTTCGGCCAGCCGGGACCGGAAGCTGCGGCGAAGTGGGGCGTTGCGCTGGTCGAACGCTGCGTCGGCCGCGCCGCCGTCGTGAAGCCGCAAGCCGGTCTGTTCGAGCGCTGGGGCGCAAGCGGAATGGCCGCGCTTGAGGAAGTCTGCCAGGCAGCGACACGCGCTGGCCTAATCGTTATTCTCGATGCCAAGCGCGGCGATATCGGATCGACGGCGGAAGGTTATGCTGAAGGCTATCTCGGCGCCGATGCGTCCTGCCCGTGCGACGCCATCACCGTGAACCCCTATATGGGCATCGATACGCTGGAGCCCTTTGTCTCGGTCGCCGAGCGTGAAGGGAAGGGCGTGGTGGTTCTTGCGCGCACATCCAATCCAGGCTCGAAGGACTTCCAGCAGAAACTGATCGCCGGCCCCGAGGGCGAGCCGCTGTTCATCCATGTCGCGCGCGCGCTTGCCCCGATGATTGCAAGGCTCCGGGGACCGGAAACGGGCTGGTCCGGACTGATGATGGTCGCTGGGGCAACCGGTCCGGCCGAAGCGGCGCGGCTGCGTGCTACGTCGGGCGACGCGCTATTCCTCGTCCCGGGCTATGGCGCGCAGGGCGGCGGCGCTCGCGACTCCATGGCGGGTTTTGTTCATCGGCCCAATGGCCTTGAAGGCGGTGTTGTTAACGCCTCCCGCTCCGTTGCCATGCCAGACAGCGCCAAAGGCGCTGCAGCGGTTAAGGACTGGGAGCGCTCCATCGACCTGGCCATCATGGCCGCTCAAGCGGAACTGGTCGAAGCCGCGCGCGCCTGATCACTTTTTGGCTGCGTAAAGATAAATCCGCGAAGCCTTTACCAATTTAGGTCATGCCTGTTCGCCGGCAGGTAGGACAATGCTTCGAAGGCACATCATCCAGGCGGCGATCATCTCGCTGGTCATCATGGTCGTCGCGGTGGCGGCCGACTACCTCGTCAGCACGTACCTAATCCCGGATGACCGGCCCTACGAGGCCACAACCACTATTGTCATCTCGCTGATGGTTGCGCCGCCCTTCGTTTTCTTCCTGATCCATCAGAACGCCAGGGTTCAACTCGCGCAGGTCTCGCTTGCGCAGGAACGTGCGGACCGCATCGCGGAAGTTGAGGCGGCTCGTGATGCAGCCGAAGCTGCCACGCGCGCCAAGAGCGAGTTCCTCGCCAATATGAGCCACGAGATCCGAACGCCCCTGAATGGAATTCTGGGCATGGCGCAGGCGCTCGAGTCGCGCCATCTGGACGCTGCAACGCGTGACATGGTCGGCGCAATCCGTGATTCCGGTGGCACGTTGATGGCTATCCTCAACGACGTGCTCGATCTTTCCAAGATCGAAGCCGACCGTCTCGAAGTGTCGCCCACCGACACCGGCTTGCTGGAAACCGTCGAGCAGGTTCATCGGCTGTTTCTGACAGCCGCCAACGAGAAGGGCGTGGCCTTTACGCTTTCGGGCGATGTCACGTCGGCGCTTCGCCTGCACTACGATCCCGTCCGCGTTCGCCAGTGCATTTCCAACCTGGTGTCGAACGCCGTGAAGTTCACGCGCTTCGGCGGCGTGGACATCAATACATCGGTCCAGAAAATGCGGGACGGCCGTAGCCACGTGACGATCACGGTCACGGACACAGGCATCGGCATGGATCAACCGACCCTCCTTCGCCTGTTCGAAGCCTTCACCCAGGCCGACGGATCTACAACGCGCCAGTTCGGCGGCACTGGCCTCGGGCTCGCAATCTCGCGGAAGCTGGCGCGACTGATGGGCGGCGATATCGTCGCGCGAAGCGCGCCGGGCAGGGGATCGGTCTTCACTCTCACCTTTATGACCGATGCCGCCAAAGGCACGGCAACTGCCAGGATGTCCGAGCGCGAAACCGTTCCAGGCCATGTCGCTCGCTTGCGTGGCGCTCGCGTGCTCCTCACCGATGACAACGCCATCAACCGCCAGGTGGTTCGTCTCTTCCTGCAGCCGCAGGGCGCCGTGCTGACCGAAGCCACGAACGGTCAGGAAGCGTTGGACCGGCTTGGCTCCGAACCTTTCGATCTTGTCCTGCTCGACGTCCACATGCCCGTCATGGACGGCACCGAAGCAATCCGGCGCATTCGCGCATCCACTGACGCCTGGCGATCCGTTCCTGTCATCGCGCTGACCGCCGACGCGATGAGCGGTGACCGCGAGCGTCTGATCGGGATGGGCATGTCCGGCTATGTCTCGAAGCCCATCGACCAGAGCGAATTGTTGTCAGTCATCAGCTGCGTTCTCGGTGGCGAGGTCATCGCAGCGCCGGCGTCAGCGTCAAAACAGGCTTCGGGTGACGATGTCTTCGACGATCTGCTGGCCGATCTCGACCGGATGACCGGCAGCTGATCTTTGCCGCCTTGCGGCATGGTCGCGAAATCATCGTCCCCATCACCCTTTGCCAAAGCTTCCCGAAGGTGCTGAAAATCCGGTATGTCCGGTGACAGGACGTGAGGGAGAGTTTCATGAAATTCGGGGTGGCCCTGGCTGCGGGCGCAGCACTGCTGGCAATCGCTTCGTGCGGGGAGGCGAACAAGGCGCTTGCGCCGATCACCGCCGCTGAGGTGAATGGCGCCGTCATCATCGCAGCGGACCAGCGGCCCGGCATTTGGCTTAGCCATGGCCGCACCTATTCCGAACAGCGCTATTCGCCGCTGAAACAGGTGACCGCCGACAATGTCACCAGCCTTGGCGTAGCCTGGACCGGCGACCTCGACACCAATCGCGGCATGGAGGCGACACCCATCGTTGTCGATGGCGTGATGTATCTCACCTCCGCCTGGTCGGTTGCCTACGCCTACAACGCAAAGACTGGCGAACGCCTCTGGAAATTCGACCCTGAAGTCGACAGAGCGCGCGGCGTTTCGGCCTGTTGCGATGTGGTCAATCGCGGCGTCGCGATCTGGGAAGGCATGATCTATGTCGGCACGATTGATGGCCGACTGATCGCGCTCGACGCCAAGACCGGCGAGAAGAAGTGGGAGCAGGTGACTGTCGATCAGTCCAAGCCCTATACGATCACCGGCGCGCCGCGCGTGGTGAAGGGCAAGGTGATCATCGGCAATGGCGGCGCCGAACTTGGCGTGCGCGGTTACATCTCCGCCTACGACGCCAAGTCAGGCGAGATGACTTGGCGCTTCTACATGACGCCCAACCCGAACAAGCAGCCCGACAACGCCGCCTCCGACAAGTTCTTCGCCGACATCGGCAACGCCTCCTGGGGCGACAATGGCGAGTGGACCGAAACCGGCGGCGGCGGCACGTCCTGGGACGGCATGGCCTATGATCCAGACCTCGACATCTTCTATGTCGGCGTGGGCAACGGGTCGCCCTGGAACCAGCGCCTGCGTGATCCCTCGGCCAAGGACAACCTGCTCCTGTCCTCCATTCTCGCGATCAAGCCCGACACGGGCGAATACGTCTGGCACTATCAGACGACGCCCGGCGAAACCTGGGACTACACGGCGACGCAGCCGATCATGCTGGCCGACCTCAAAATCGGCGAGGAGACGAAGAAGGTGCTGATGCAGGCGCCGAAGAACGGCTTTTTCTATGTGCTCGATCGCGCGACGGGTAAGTTGATCTCGGCAGACAAGTATCAGGACAACGTCAACTGGGCCTCCGGTGTCGATCTCACGACTGGCCGCCCGGTCGAAGCTGTGAACGCGCGCTACGAAGAAGCGCAGACACAGTTGCAGATCCCGGGTCCGCTCGGCAGCCACAACTGGCATCCGATGGCGTTCAGCCCCGATACGGGCCTCGTCTACATTCCGGCCCATACGCTGCCGACCGTCTATGCCGACATGGAAAACTTCCGCTATCGCCCCGGCGCGTGGAACACTGGCACGGACTTCGCTGCCGCTGCCCTGCCAACCGAGATGTCATCGCGCATCGCCGCCGCTGCCGCATCCAAAGGCCAGCTCGTCGCGTGGGATCCTGTCGCGAAGAAACCGAAATGGGTTCACGATTATCCCAACGCGTGGAATGGCGGCATCCTCGCAACGGGTGGCGGCCTTGTTTTCCAGGGCGCGCTCGATGGCAAGTTCCGCGCCTTCGACGCCGCTACCGGCGCGCCGAAGTGGGAGACTGACACGGGCTATCCCGCGCTCTCGGGCCCGATCAGCTATGAGATCGACGGCGAACAATACATCGCCGTCACAGCAGGGTGGGGCACCGCGCTTCCCCTGGCCGGAGGCGTCGGCTCGCGTGATGGCGCGGCGCGTCTGGCATCGCCCGCCATGGGCAAGGTCGTGGTCTTCAAGATCGGCGGCAAGGGCGAGCTCGTGACCGACGAATCCTTCCCGCCTGATCCGACGCCTGTAGCCGACGACTTCGGCTCGCTCGCGCAGATCGAGCACGGCCGCGAGCTGTTCTTCAATAACTGCATGGTCTGCCATGGCGACAGCGCCCAGTCCGGCGGCATCGTCACCGATCTGCGCTGGGCGCCAGCTCCGGCGACCAAGGAGACCTTCGCGGAGGTTGTCATCGGCGGCAAATACGCCACCGCCGGCATGGCCAGCTTTGCGAAGGTGCTGACCCCGGACGACGTCGAATCCGTCCGTGCCTACATTATCAACCGCGCCAACGAAGACGCGAAAGCGGCGGCCGCGGCGCCCGCGCCGAACTAAAAGTAAGGCCGTAACGGATCGGGGCGGGCGTCTTCCGGCGCCCGCCCTTTTTGTTGCCGGTTGCGGCGGTCACATCACCCGGCTAGCCTTTCCGATATCAGTGGTGCTTTCATGCTGAAATCAGTTCGTGCCGTCATCGTCCTGTCGTGCCTCGCGGGAGCGCCACTGCCCGCGCGCGCTCAGGAACC
>CALMWO010000571.1 GCA_937873805.1 uncultured Hyphomonadaceae bacterium | reverse complement strand
GCATATTAGATACCCGCAACAGACAGACGCCGCAGACGTAACGACGGCGCGTCAGGGAAGAACGCAACACATGGGCAGCCTTGGTGGCGCAACCGGATGGTCCGGCCGCGCGCGAGGGGTACGCCGATGTTCTCCGTCTGGAAGGCGATTGCCTCCGGGTTTCTGTTTGCAGCGATAGCGACCGGCCTCGCCGCCGCGCCAGCGCTTGCCGTTGAAGAATCGCCGCAAGCCACAAACACGATCGCAGACACGCTTTTTGCTGACGTAGCCAGGCGCGCAGCCGCGCTGGCCGCAGCGCCCTATGCACCCCCCAGCACAGACCTGCCGAAAGCCTTCGACGGCCTGGACTATGATGGGTACCGCAAGCTGCGCCCGCGGCCGGAGACGATGGTGTGGGGCAAGGCTGGCAATCCTTTCGCCGCGCTGCCCCTGCCCCGTGGCGGGCTCTATCGCGACCCTGTCGCCATCCACTTCGTCGACGCGACAGGTGCGGTCGAGCGCCATGTCTCGCCGTCCTTCGTTGATTTCGTCGACTTCCCAGCGGCCAACGACAATACGCGCGCCAAACTAGGCGCTTCGGGCTGGCGCGCCATCACCAAGCCCGGACAGGCCGGCGCAGGTTATGAATTCGCCGTCTTCCAGGGCGGCACCTATTTCCGCGCCGTCGGCGAGGGCCAAGTCTATGGCGTTTCGGCCCGCGCGCTTGCCATCGGAACAGGATCGGCCGCCGGCGAGGAGTTCCCCCGCTTCACCGACTTCTGGATTCTTGAGCCGCAGACGTCCAAGACCGGCGTCAAGGATGAAAGCCTGACCTTCATCGCATTGGCGGATTCGCCCTCGGCAGCCGCAGCGTATCGCTTCGTCCTCCGCCCAGGCCGTGACGCCACCATCGACGTGGCGGCTGAAATCCATCCGCGCACCGATATCGTCGAAGCTGGCGTCGCCCCGCTTTCCAGCATGTACCTGCGCGGGCCAGCTGATCCGCACATGAAATCGGATGCACGGGCTGAAGTTCATGACAGCGACGGGCTTTCGATCCTGTCCACATACGGCGACCACATCTGGCGGCCTCTGGCCAACCCGGCGTCGGTGCAGGTGTCGGCGTTTGTCGGCACGCCTGCCGGCTTCGGTCTGGAGCAGCGCCGCCGCGAGCCTGAGGCCTACGCTGACAGCGAAGCAAAGTACGAGCGCCGGCCCAGCATCTGGATCGAACCGCAAGGCGACTGGGGCGAAGGCGAAGTCCGTCTGCTCGAAATCCCGACCGCCAACGAATACGCCGACAATGTCGCGGCCTTCTGGCGACCGGCGGAGGCGTGGCGCGCCGGTTCGGTGCAGCGCCTCGGTTACCGGCTACACTGGATGGACGGCCCGCATGCCGCGCCAGTCGCCCGCGTCGTGTCGACAACAATTGCCACCGCGCCTGAGAGCAAGCGCCTTCAGCGCATCACGATCGATTTCCGTGGCGCTTCCGGTTTCGCCGCCAGGGATCTGCGCCCAGACGTGTGGGCGACATCCGGCGTGCTTTCGAACATCCACGTCACCAGCGACGCGGATGCGCTCGTCCGTCTCACCTTCGACCTCGAACCCGGCGCTTCGCCGGTGATCGAACTGCACGCTGCACTCGCAAATTCAACCTCCCAACAAACAGAAACGTGGTTGTTCCGATGGACGCCAGAGTAAAACTCGACGCCTCGCCGCTGGCCATCCGGCCGGTCTGGCCAATGACGCCGCCTGAATCGCCGCTGGCCATGCCGCAGCAGCGGGTGTCGGCTGACCGTGTGCGCCTGAACGGCGAGACGGATGGACGCTGGCGCCTTGGCGTACTGCTGGCCGCCGCGCTTGGCATCACCGCGCTGGCCACGACGCACGCGTGGAGCGCCATGAATGCAGATGGCGTGGCGCCGCTGGAATGGGTCGGCCTTGTCCTGCTAGCCGCGAACCTTGCCTGGATCTCGCTTGCAGCCGCCACGGCGGTCGCCGGCGCCGCCATCCTGGCTTCGCGCGAGCCCGGCCAGCGCCCAGCTCTCAAGCCGCTCGACACAACCTCGCTCACCGCAATCGTCTTTCCGATCCGCAACGAAGACACCGCGCGTGTCACCGCCGGCGCACAAGCCATCCACGACGCCCTCGCCCGGGCAGGCGCAATGGACGCCTTCGAAATCTTCTTCCTCAGCGATACGACGGATGCCGATCTCGCGCGTGACGAGGAAGACGCCATCGAGCGTCTGCGCGCCGCGCGCCCGGAAGCTGCGATCTTCTATCGCCGCCGCACGCTGAATCACGGCCGCAAGGCCGGCAACGTTTCCGATTTCGTGCGCCGCTGGGGCGGCCGTTACGAATACATGGCCGTGTTCGACGCTGACAGCCTGATGTCGGCCGAAGCGCTGATCGAACTCGTGCAAGGCATGGCCGCCAAGCCTCGCACGGCGTTGATCCAGACCGTGCCTGCGATCGTCAACGCGCAGACGCTGATGGCTCGCTCGCAGCAGTTCGCGATGCGCGCCTATGGGCAGATCTTCGGAACGGGTCTTGCCTGGTGGTCAGGCGGCGCCGGCAATTTCTGGGGCCATAACGCCATCATCCGCGTGGCGGCGTTCGCAGCGCATGCTGGCCTGCCCGACCTGCCCGGCCGCGGACCTCTGAGCGGGCACATCATGAGCCATGACTTTGTCGAAGCCGCCCTGCTTCGCCGCGCCGGATGGCGTGTCGAGATCGCGCCTGAGATCGAAGGCAGCTATGAGGAATCTCCGCCGACGCTGGACGATCTCGCCGCGCGTGATCGCCGCTGGGCGCAAGGCAATCTGCAACACCTCAAGCTAATCGGCGCGCGGGGCTTTGACCCGGTGAGCCGCGCACACATCCTTGCGGGCGTGATGGGCTATGCTTCCGCCCTGCTGTGGTTCTCGCTGATCCTGGTCAGCGCCACGCTTGCGTGGATTGGCACGCCCAGCGTTGCGCCTGCCAATGGCGGCGCTGACATTTCGCTTCTGCTGCTCACGGCGTTGATAGTGCTGTCTCCGAAATGGCTGGCGCTGATCCTGTGGGCGATGGGGCGCCTGCCGGGCTGGGACCGCCAGCCTGCCTTCCTTGCGGGCCTTCTCGTCGAGGCTGCCGTTTCCGCGGCAACCGCGCCGATCATGATGATCAGCCAGGCGCAGGCCGTGGTGGCGCCCTTCCTGGGTCGCGATGCGGGCTGGCGTCCGCAGGCGCGCGTCGCAGTAGCCGGCGCTTCCAATGGCAACCGGTTTGCCCCGCAGCTCGTCGCGGGCCTTGCGCTTTGCGCGACCATGATCGTCAGCGCAGGGTTCGCTGCCTGGACGCTGCCGGTCGCGGCCAGCCTCGTTCTTGCCGCGCCTATCTCTGTCGCACTTGCACATGCTCCCCGCCGGCGCAGCTGGCTGTGGCGCGTGATGGCGACCCCGGAAGACCTGAGGCCGCCGTCAATCGTCAGCGCTGCCCGCCGCGCTGCGAACCGCTTCAACTGGGAAATGTCGACGCAACCGATCCGCCTGCCGCCGACGATCGCAACGGTTTCCCTCTCGGTGCAGCGCCCCGAGGAAGCCCGCGAACTGCCGGTGTAATGGATAATGGCGCGCACGCGGCGCCGGGCTTCTGAAGGCTGGTGGGCGGTACAGGGATCGAACCTGTGACCCCTACCATGTCAAGGTAGTGCTCTACCGCTGAGCTAACCGCCCGGACCAGCCTCAGAACACGCCCTTTCGGGCGAGGCGCGTCTAATGCCCCCAAGCGGCTTTCGCGTCAATGCCGGCAAATCGCCACTGCAAGACGGCCCTCAGGCCGCCATGACACGTTCCACCTCATCCACCAGCTCGCGCAGGTGGAAGGGTTTGGAGAGCACCTTGGCGCCAGCCGGGGTGGGGCCACCCGCAGAAAGGGCGACGCCGGCAAAACCAGTGATGAAAACGATCTTCATCGCTGGATCGAGTTCGGCACCGCGGCGGGCGAGCTCGATGCCATCAAGACCGGGCATGACAATGTCGGTGAGCAGGAGGTCGAACACTTCACGTTCGAGCGCCTTCAGGGCGGTACGGCCTTCGTCGAAGTCTTTCACGACGTGTCCGGCGCGCTTCAGCGCGTTGACGAGAAAGCCCCTCAGGCTGTCATCGTCTTCGGCAAGGAGAATCTTGGCCATGACGTCCCTGGACCTTTGACCGGCGCTACTACGTTACGATTTGTGAGGCGGCATGGTAAACTAGCCATGAACATGCCTTGACCATGACGCCGCGTCCTAAAATATGGTCGGCATGTTTCCCGGGCTGATGATTTTCTCCGATCCGGCGCCTGCCGATCCGAAATCCCGTACGCCAGAGGCGGAACGGACCGGGTTTTCCTTTTCAATCGACGAGCCGGTTTCAGTCGTTTCGCCTGCGGTATTTGCCTCTCCCCACTCCGGACGCCTTTATCCAAAGGGGTTTCTGGAGGCCTGTACGGCAAAGACGCTGGATCTACGGCGAATCGAGGACGCCTATGTCGACCGGCTGCTGGCAGACGTTCATGAGTGCGGGTCACCGGTGATCTGCGGCCTCGTGGCGCGGGCCTTTGTCGACCTCAACCGTGCCGAGTCCGAAATGGACCCGGCGATGTTCGAAGATCCCTCTCCCGGCTGGTATGGCCAGCGCTCGCCTCGGGTGGAGGCTGGATTGGGGTGCATTCCCCGCGTCGCGCACAACGGCACGCCGATCTACGGCCACAAGCTGAAGCGCGAAGAGGCGGATCGCCGGCTTGAGCAGGTCTACAAGCCTTATCACCGGGCCCTGGAGGCCCTGCTGAAGCGGGCGCAGGCCATGTTCGGGCAGGCCTGGCTGATCGACTGCCATTCGATGCCGGCGGAAGCGGAATCCCAGCGATCGCCCGACATTGTCATCGGCGACCGGTTCGGAGCGTCGTGCAGTCACGGGCTGGCGGACTTCGTCGAGTCGCTGTTCAGGCAGCGCGGCTACACCACGGCGCGCAATTCACCCTACGCTGGAGGTTACGCTACGTTAGCTCACGGCCAGCCCTCGCTTGGCCGGCATGCCCTGCAGATCGAAATCAGGCGTCGGCTCTATCTGGACGAGGCCAATGTCGAGCCGCACGAGGGCTTTCTGACCTTGCGCCGCCACATGGGCGAGATCGCGCAGGAAATATCGGCATATACGCGTGCCGAAGTCGGACTAAATGCTGGAAATACAAAGAAGAAGGCCGCGCTGGATACCAGCGCGGCCAAAGGTTTAGGGAGGAAACGCCCATAAGGGCAGCGGCTCCGAAGAGCCACGAGTTGAATTTACGCTGCACTGCGAAAAGCTCAACCCGAAATCTTGCTGGTGCGTCGTATTTGCGCAGTTTGCTTGGAAATAGCTTATTCTGACGGCTTCTAAGGCGCCGTTGAACAGTTATCGTTCAGTCACATTGTGCTGCATTGCACAAAGTTCACTCCCGGCGTGTGGCAAGGGCTTTGCTGCTCAACCACCCGACGGTCCCTGAATGGTACGGGCCCGGCGTAGCGGGAGTATGCGTAATGGCCACTGATGTGGATATCTATGTCGGCAAACGACTTCGTCGTCGTCGCCGTCTGCTGGGCCTGACCCAGCAAGACCTGGCCAGCCAGGTGGGTGTGCGTTTCCAGCAGATCCAGAAATACGAGTGCGGCGCGAACCGCATCACGGCGAGCCGGCTTTTCAGCCTCGGCACCGCCCTGAACGTGAACATCAACTATTTCTTCGATGGCCTTGCCCCGGACGGCAAGCAGGCTCCTGCCAACGATCAGAATGACCGCCTCTCGGGCGACATTCTTTCGCAGAAAGAGACCCTGGAACTCGTGCGCGCCTATTACAGGCTCTCCGAGCGTCCGCGCCGCCGTCTGCTCGACCTTGCCAAAGCCCTCGAGGGCGATGGCACGGACTCGGTCGCCTCGTAAGGCGCGACCATCCCCTACGCCAGCTCGCTCGGCCAGGAACAATTCCGGCCGGGCGACGCCTGCGTCTTGCGGGAACTGGAGCTGAGAGGCAAAGGTCCGATCCATGCCGGACCCCGCCCTCGCCCGATCGCTTCTGCCGCTGGCCGCCCGTCTTTCAGACGCTGCACGCGCTGCGATCCTTCCGATCTTCCGCACAACTGCGGCTTCCACCCCCCAGAAC
>CALMWO010000570.1 GCA_937873805.1 uncultured Hyphomonadaceae bacterium | reverse complement strand
CATCGGAATGCGGTCCGTGCTAACGCCGCGGTCAGACAGGATCAGGATGTTGAAATCCTGCAGGACGTGTTCGGTCGCTTCAAGGCGGATGCGTTCGATCGCGGCCTTGAGGCCGGCTGCGCCTTCGGCGGCATCCCACGTGATGTCGATCGTCGCGGTGCGAAACGTGCCGTCGACCAGCTCCGAGATGGAGCGGATCTTTTCGAGGTCCCTGTTCGTCAGCACAGGTTGGGTCACTTCCAGGCGCTTGTGCGTACCGGCGGCGAGGCCAAGCAGGTTGGGGCGCGGGCCGATCATCGACACCAGCGACATGACCAGTTCTTCGCGGATCGGATCGATCGGCGGGTTGGTCACCTGCGCGAAGTTCTGTTTGAAATAGTTGTACAGCAGCTTCGGTTTCCGCGAGAGCACGGCCAGCGGCGTATCAACGCCCATCGATCCGATCGGGTCGTCTCCGTTGGCGGCCATCGGTTCCAGGAAGAACTGGATGTCTTCCTGCGTGTAGCCAAACGATTGCTGCCGATCGAGCAGGCTGATCGAGTTGTCGCCCATGTGCGACGGTGCTTCTTCGGGGTCGGACAGTTCGGTCAGCTTGAACTGCATCTCGTGCAGCCAGTCATCATAGGGATGCTTGCTGGCGATGGCTTCCTTGATCTCTTCGTCCTCGATGATGCGTCCCTGATCGAGATCGATCAGCAGCATCTTGCCGGGCTGCAGGCGCCATTTGCGCAAGATCTTCTCTTCCGGGATCGGCAGCACGCCGGATTCCGAAGCGAGAACGACGAGGTCGTCATCCGTCACGATGAAGCGGGCGGGGCGCAGGCCGTTGCGGTCGAGCGTCGCGCCGATCTGGCGCCCGTCGGTGAAGGCGATGGCGGCGGGGCCGTCCCACGGCTCCATCAGGGCGGCGTGGTATTCGTAGAAGGCGCGGCGCTTGGGGTCCATGTTCTGATGGCCGGCCCAGGCTTCCGGGATCAGCATCATCATGGCGTGCGCCAGCGGATAGCCGCCTGCGACCAGTAGTTCGAGCGCGTTGTCGAGGCAGGCCGTGTCCGACTGGCCGTGCGGGATCAGCGGCCACATCTTGTCGAGGTCGGCGCCAAGTAGCGTGCTCTCCATCGAGCGACGGCGCGCATACATCCAGTTCACGTTGCCACGCACGGTGTTGATCTCGCCGTTGTGGGCGATGAAACGATACGGGTGCGCAAGGCGCCATGACGGGAAGGTGTTGGTCGAGAAGCGCTGGTGAACAAGCGCGAGCGCGCTTTCGCACAGCGGGTTCGTCAGATCCTTGTAGAACGTGCCAACCTGACCGGCGAGCAGCAGGCCTTTGTAGACGATGGTGCGCGTCGACAGCGACGGCATGTAGAATTCAGCAAGGCCCGGCAGGTTCTTCTTGCGCGCAACTTCGGCGAGCGGGTTCTGCGTCTCCTTGCGGATGGCGAGCAGTTTCCGCTCGAACGCATCCTGGCTCATCGCGGGCGAGCCTTTGGCGATCACGGCCTGCTTGATCACCGGCATGGAGTCGATGACGGCCTTGCCGATGCCTTTCTGGTCGACCGGCACGTCGCGCCACCCGAGCAGGTTCTGTTTCGATTTGCCGAGGAAGTTCTCGAACTGCTTCATCGCGACGTCGCGCGCAGCTTCATCCTGCGGCAGGAAGCACATGGCGACGGCATAGGAGCCGGGCTCGGGCAGTTCGACCTTGGCGGTCTTGGCCCAGTCGCGGAACAACTTGTCCGGAATCTGAATCAGGATGCCTGCGCCATCGCCCAGCAGGGGGTCAGCGCCCACGGCGCCGCGGTGGTCGAGATTCACGAGAATCTGGAGGCCCTGCGCCACGATGGCGTTGGATTTCGCGCCCTTCACATTGGCGATGAAGCCGACGCCGCAGGCATCGTGCTCATTGCGGGGATCGTAAAGACCCTGTGCCGGGGGAAGGCCCATTTCCATGCGCGTAAACTCGTCTCGTAACCAGTGGAAATGAGCGCGTAGCAGTTGGGCACAGAATTTCAATCGGATAGCCAGTCCTGCGTCACTAATTGCGTGGGACTGCATGCCCGGAGGCGACTTGCGCACAGGTCAGCCCCAAGCAAATCGCTTTCGGCCCTTTGCGCTCTCGCGGAAACCAAAGCTGCGATGTGGGGGCTCGCCGCAAGCTCATGCTGCGTATCACGTCCCGCGCAGAAATTCTGTCGAACAGCGATAGCGGTTAATGCGGCGCGTTGAACGCGCGGGTGGCGTCAGCAAGGGCGCGAACGAGATCGCGTTCTTCTGGGGCGAGCAGTGGGTTCCAGGCATCGAAGATGAGAATGACCCGCAAC
>CALMWO010000569.1 GCA_937873805.1 uncultured Hyphomonadaceae bacterium | reverse complement strand
GCAGCCGACCAGCCGCGGTGCCAACCGGTGGTGCGCCGCTTGCCACGACCGCGGCTGATCCCGAGCGAGCCGTCGCCGTCGACCTCGAAGAGCTCGAGAAGTGGCTGGGGCGTGCCCACGCTGGTCCCGGCGAGAAGCGGGTGGGGGTCGTCGTCCTCGACTCGGAGATCGACCTCGCCCGACTCGCCCCGGACCTTGCACAGCGGATCAGCCGGTCCGCGGAACCGCCGCCCCTTCGCTTCAAGTCCCACGGCGCCGCGATGGCCTCGCTCGTCGCTGCCGTGGCACCGTCCGCCGCCGTCCGCTACTGGCCGGTGTTCGGTGGCCGAGTGCCCGAGACCGAAGCCATCAACGCCGGCATTGTTCGAAATGACGGTGAGGTTCTTCGCGCCCGCGCGCTTTATCTCAGCAATCAGGTTTTCGGGGATGCCGCAAAGGCCGAAGCCGCCGGCCATGATCGTCATGCCGTCGAACAGCTTGCCTTCGAGAGCCGCTTTCGCGTCCGAAAAAATCTTACCCGCCATCGTTCTGCTTTCCTTGCGCCCGCGCCGCGGGGCTCAGCCCTTGCCGACAGTCTGATCGATACGGCCGAAAATCGACCGGCCACGTTCATCCTGCATGTCTATCTCAACCCGGTCGCCATGCTTCAAAAAACCTGTCTTCGGCGAGCCCTGGGTGATGGTTTCGACCATTCTGAGTTCTGCGATGCACGAATATCCGACACCTCCGTCGGCCACGGGCCTGCCTGGGCCTCCATCCTCGTCACGGTTCGAGACGGTGCCGGAGCCGATGATCGTGCCCGCAGACAATGAACGGGTTCGGGCAGCGTGGGCGATCAAGGTCGGGAAATCGAACGTCATGTCGACGCGCGTTGACGCCTTGCCGAACAGTTCGCCGTTGAGTTTTACAGACAGCGTGCCGTTGAGACGGTCGCCATCCCACATCGGCCCGAGTTCGTCAGGCGTGACTGCGACGGGCGAGAAGGCCGACGAGGGCTTGGACTGAAAGAAGCCGAAACCCTTGCCGAGTTCGTTGGGGATCAGGTTGCGGAGTGAAACATCGTTCGCAAGCATGATCAGGCGGATGGATTTCTGCGCGTCTTCGTGCGTTGCGCCGGGGCGAACATCGCCCGTGATGACAGCGACTTCGCCTTCCATGTCGCAGCCCCAGGATTCATCGGCGAGCGGAACGTCGTCGCGGGGACCGAGGAAGCTGTCAGAGCCACCCTGATACATCAGCGGATCGGTCCAGAAGGTTTCGGGCATCTCGACGCCGCGAGCCTTACGGACGAGCTGCACATGGTTCACGTAGGCAGAGCCATCGGCCCACTGATAAGCGCGCGGAAGTGGCGAGGCGCATTCATGCTCGTGGAAGCGCTCAGTCGGCACGGAGCCGAGCTCAACCTCTTCCGCCAGGGTTTCCAGCCGTGGGGCGGCGCGCTTCCAGTTATCGAGCGCGGACTGGAGCGTGGGCGCTATGTGCGTAGCGTCAGCGTAACGTGTGAGATCGCGCGACACGACGACCAACCGCCCATCACGTCCGTTTTTTATGGAGGCGAGCTTCATAAAGAGAGTCTATGCCGCCAATTTCGGCTCGGGGCAAACGCCCGCGCGACAATTCTCACAAGAGCGCGTGATTTGTTGCGCGGGATTTTGTGACAGCCCGGTTTTGCGGGCCTCAGTGCTGCGCGATAGCACAATTCTGGAAGGCCATCCGACCGCGCGCGAAGCGGACGACCGTGGAGGTTTCGCGACCGCCGGATTTGACGAAAGTCATCCTGCCGTCGGTGTAGGTTGCGACGCCCGGCTCGGCGTCCGCGGCCGGCGCGAGCAAGGGCAGACTGATTGTTGTGCCGTCATCGTTGATGACTTCGGCCTGTGTTTTCTGGAAAGAAACGCGGAAGCTCGTCCCGCCGCACATCAGGTTCATGGCGGCGACAGTCACTACCCCTGCGGCGGGTGGAGCTGCAGCTGGCGCAATGGGAGCTACTGGCGCGGGCATCGCGCCGCTGCAAGCAGACATGAGCAGAGCGGCGGGGGCGGTCGCAGCAAACAAACGGATCATGAAATTCTCCCTGGAATGAAGACGCCAGATATCGCGTCTGAACATGGCGCGCGGAGCGGGTTCGGCAATCTCCATAGCTCGTTAACAGTCGGCGAGCATCCTGCCAGAAGCGTAACAGAGTTCACGACCCCGCACCCAACCGCGCATAATGCGCGAGGACGCCGCTTCGGGAGTTGACGCCCATGTATTTCACCCGCGCCTGCTTTCATGCCGCCGTTTGCGCTTACCTGATGCCGGTTTCAGTTCTTGTCGCCGGGCTCAACTACGCGAACGCGAAGCGCTAGGTCAGTCTTTCGTCTTCCAGCTATCGACGTAGGCCGTGTTCTCCACGGCGTTGGCGCGCTCGCCAACGTCCAGCGGATCGCGTGTGTCGATCATGACAGCGTATTCGTCGGTCATCGGCTTGTCCTGCACCAGCATCTTCTTCAGCGCCTTGGGATGCGGACCATGCGTGAAGCCTGACGGGTGGAACGTCATCATGCCGGCCTTGATGTTGTCGCGGCTGAAGAAGTCGCCAGCGTGGTAGAAGAGCACTTCGTCGAAATCGTCGTTGTTGTGGAAGAACGGCACTTTCAGTGCGCCGGGGTCGGTCTCGAACGGGCGCGGGCAGAAGGTGCAGACGACGAAGCGATCTGACAGGAAGGTCGTGTGGACAGATGGAGGCAGGTGGTAGCGGTGTGAGGCGACAGGGCGCAGGTCGCGAACGTTGATCTTCACGGGGGCGAGATCGCCGTGCCAGCCGACGGCGTCGTGCGGATTGTAGGGATAGGTGACGGTCGAGACCTGCCCGCGCTTCTTGATCCAGACCTTCCATTCGCCGCCGTCTTTCTGGCGATCGATGAAATCCTGATCGATGACGGGGGACTGCAGCATCGCCGGATCGAACAGGGCATGGGGGCCAAGCAGGCCGCGATCTGGCAACGTGAAGTGAGTGTTCGTGGCTTCGATAGTGAGGATGCGGAAGCCGTTGGAGGTGTGCCTGTCGAGGTTGAACATCGTTCCGCGCGGCAGGTAGACGTAGTCGCCTTCCTCCACGGTGAGATGGCCCCAATCGGTCCAGAGATGCCCGTGTCCTTCGTGGATGAACAGCAGCGTGTCGCCATCGCCATTGCGGGCATAGCCATTCATCGGCGCCGTGA
>CALMWO010000568.1 GCA_937873805.1 uncultured Hyphomonadaceae bacterium | reverse complement strand
CTGGTGTTCGTGGTGAATTTGCCGCTGAATACACGCCCATCGATCGTCGCGACCCAAGGCAGCTGTTTTTCGATTCCGTAAGACAGATCGTCGCCAGTGACTTCGATGGTTGCTTTGATCAGCCGAACACCGTTGCCGAGAGATGACGACAGATCGTGTGGATTCACGACCGCAACGGACGCTGGATTCGACGGCTCCGAGAAGGTCAGCAAATCCGGCAGGTGATCGAAGAGAATTTCGCGCGGGCCGCTTTGTGACTGAATATCTCGCAGTGTGGCGCGATAATCATCAAGCCAATCGCCTGTGGTCGTCGACGCATGGGGCGGCGCGATCTCATACGCAACTTGGAGAACGGCAAGCGGTGAGTCTTCAAACCAAAGGCGAGGGCTTTTCGACCCTTCGGCTTTCCAGTCCAGCGCACGAAGCCCCGCAACAAGTAGTTTGCCGTTCTTCAAGCGAATGATGAGCGCTTCGCCGTGCGCTGAGGTTTGAACCTGCGGACCGGCAGAGCCGATACTCGCCAAGCCCGAATAGATGCTCGTTTGCATCTCGACGACGTTGGAGCCGGACAGCAGTTCTCCGTTATCATCGACGTGCAGAGAAAGCCTGTAACGGTACGAATAGCTCTCGCCGCAGCCGGACAGCGCTAGAAGCGCTACAGCAATCGCGCTAGCAGCCCATCGCGTCACGAATCTATCTGCTATGTATCCCCCAAATGCGTGGGTACTCAGCTCTTCAACCCCAGCTCCGCATGCGCCAGCTCAAGGCTCGCCAGCACATCGACGCCAACATGGATGAACTCATCCACGCCCGCCGCGCGCAACGCAGCTTCCAGCTCGCCCGGCTTGCCTGCCAGATAGAGCCGCGTCACGCCTGCGCGCTTCAGTGCCTTTGCAGCTTCGACCGCATCCGTTGCATACCGCTTGTCCGACCCGCAGATGCACGCCAGCTGGCAACGGGAAGACTCCAGCGCCTGTGCATGCCAGATCGCATCACCGACTGATGGCGCCGCGCCGATGCCGCCCGCCGCAAAGAAGTTCTGCGCATACTGCAGCCGCGCCGTGTGCTCGGCCATCGGCCCCAGCGCCGCAAGGAAAATATTCGGCGCACGCCCCGCCGCCGTGCGCTGGTCCGCCAGGTCGCGCAAGCGTTCGAAAGGTTCCGCCAGGCGGATGGGCCACAGCGGCTCGGCCTCCGCGCCGCCATCATCCGTCGTCCGCGAAAGGTCGGCCAGGGTCGCGCGGTCCTGCGCCGCGCCCTTGAGCGAGAACCATGAGCGCGCCGCCGGCGCCCGGCCCGAAGCCTCCGCTGCGCGCCGCACGATCGCGGGCAGGTTCACCACCTCCACGCTCGGCACTTCTTCCTGCAGAAGAGGGAAGTCCGTCACGCCGGTCACCAGTTCCTTGCGCTTGGCTGCCG
>CALMWO010000567.1 GCA_937873805.1 uncultured Hyphomonadaceae bacterium | reverse complement strand
AGTCTGTCGATGAGTGGATTGCCGTTGGAAGGCGCAATAGGGATTCAGCGTTCGCCCTAAAGAGAGTGAAACGCTTCTCAACGTATCCGTCCGCCGAAGGCCGTCTGCCCTGATTTGGTGATTGGCTTTAAGTCCATGCCTTATGTCATGCGCTACAGTGATTTCCCCCATTGAGGTTTTGTCCGCCGATGATCTTGGCCGTCGGCGGGATTGGTCGGACGAAGAGAAGGTCCGGATCGTCGAGGAAAGTCTGCGGGGTTTTCGGCAGGGCTCGGCAACAGCGCGGCGTTATGGATTGTCGCGATCGTTGCTGACGACCTGGCGGCGTCAATATCGCAGCGGGCTTCTGAGCGTTTCCGTGTCAACAGGTTTCGTGCCGTTGACGTTCTCTCCGCCGGTGGCGGCCTCGCTCGAGGTAGCTTCGCAACCCCGGCCTGCAGACGACAAGACGATCGAGATCGGCCTGCCGAACGGTCGTCGGCTGACGATCCCGTCCTCGCTTGATCCGGCCATCCTTGCACGGCTGCTACCGGTTCTGGATGCGTCATGATCGCGTTTCCGGCTGGAGTGAAGGTGTGGATCGCGGGCGGGGTGACGGACATGCGTTGCGGCATGAACAGCCTGGCGCTGAAGGTGCAGGAAGGTCTCGGCCGCGATCCTCATGGCGGCGAGGTCTTCTGCTTTCGTGGTCGCAAGGGTGATCTGATCAAGGTCCTGTGGCATGACGGGGTCGGCATGTCGCTCTACATGAAGCGCCTTGAGGCTGGCAAGTTCATCTGGCCGGTCAGCCAGAACGGTTCGGCCGTGCCGGTGTCGGCGGCACAGCTGGGCTATCTCCTGGAAGGAATCGACTGGCGCAATCCGCGTTGGACGCAGCGGCCTTCGAAAGCGGGCTAATCGCTCACATTGCCCTGTTTTTGTTGGTCTTTCGGCGTGTTCCATGATAGCTTTCGGCCATGGATGATGCTGCTTCGGAGATAGCCAGACTGCGCGCCGCGCTTGCGGCATCGGAGGCGCGTGCGGCCTCCGCCGAGGCTGATCTCGCACAGGTGCGCGCCATCGTGACGACGTCCGAGGCGATGATCCGGCACCTCAAGCTCGAGATCGCCAAGATGCGCCGCGAGCAATACGGCCAGAGTTCGGAACGCCGCGCCCGGCTGATCGACCAGATGGAACTGCAACTCGAAGAACTCGAGGCCGATGCCACCGAAGACGAGATCGCGGCGGAACGCGTCGCGGCAAAGATCACTGTTGTTTCCGCCTTCGAACGCCGCCGGCCGGCCCGCAAACCGTTTCCCGATCACCTGCCGCGCGAGCGCCTCGTCATCGAAGCTCCCTCGGCCTGCGCCTGCTGCGGCTCGGCCAGGATCGTCAAGATGGGCGAAGACATCACCGAGACGCTGGAGATCATTCCACGCCAGTGGAAGGTGATCCAGACGGTGCGGGAGAAGTTCACCTGTCGGGATTGCGAGAAGATCAGCCAGCCACCGGCCCCTTTCCATCCGACCCCTCGTGGATGGGCGGGTCCGAACCTGCTGGCGACGATCCTGTTCGAGAAGTTCGGCCAGCATCAGCCATTGAACCGCCAGGCCGAGCGCTACGCCAGGGAGGGCGTCGATCTCAGTCTCTCCACGCTGGCCGATCAGGTCGGAGCGTGCACGACGGCCCTGCAGCCGATCCATGAGTTGATCCGCGCCCATGTGCTGGCCGCCGAGCGGCTGCATGGCGACGACACCACGGTACCGCTGCTGGCCAGGGGAGGAACGAAGCAGGCAAGACTATGGACCTACGTCCGCGATGACCGTCCCTTCGCGGGCGGCGCGCCGCCTGCCGCACTCTTCTACTTCTCTCCGGATCGCGAGAAGACCCACCCCAACACACATCTCACGGGATGGAGCGGCACGCTGCAGGCCGATGCCTATGGCGGCTATAATGACCTCTATCGTGCCGGTCGCGGCCCCGCGCCGATCATCAGCGCACTCTGCTGGAGCCATGCGCGGCGCAAGTTCTTCGAACTGGCCGATATCGCCGGCAACGTGCGCAAGGGTAAACCCGCCCATGAGATATCACCCGTCGCGCTCGAGGCCGTGGCCCGCATCGACGCGCTCTTTGAGATCGAGCGCGGCATAAACGGGAAGTCCGCCGAGGAGAGACTGGTATCGAGGCGGCAGCATGCGCGTCCGCTCGTCGAGGAACTGCACGACTGGCTCATGGTCCAGCGTTACCAGATGTCCAAGCACAATCCCGTCGCTAAAGCGATCAACTACATGTTCGAGAAGGACGGACGTTGGAAAGCCTTCACTCGGTTTCTCGACGACGGCAGGCTTTGCATCTCGAACAATGCGGCCGAGCGCGCCCTGCGCGGTATCGCTCTGGGAAGAAAGGCGTGGCTATTCGCCGGTTCCCAGCGCGGCGGTGAACGTGCTGCCTTCATGTATTCCCTGATTGTCACCGCGAAGATGAACGATATCGATCCGCAGGCCTGGCTGGCGGACGTGCTCGCCCGCATGCCCGGCATTGTCGTATCACGGCTGCCGGAACTCTTGCCCTGGAACTGGGCTGCTGCTGGCAGCGCCAGACAGAATGCGGCCTGATGGCGCGCCCGACGCATGTCTACACGATCGACACCGTCGCCACACTGATCGGCGAGAACCTCGAACTCATCCAGCAAGTCGCCAGCAATTCCGACAACATCGACTATGGCGAGATGATCCATGCCTTTGACGGCAGCGAAGAGGGCGTCACCACCTTCACCAAACGGGGCGTCGAGAGCTTGAAGGAATTCCTCGCCGATATCCGCACCTGGGATGGCGGTGTTCGGCAATTCCTCGTCGACGGGCAATGTCATCCGGAAAAGATCGACCGCATCATGGCAGACGAGCCGAAATCATAAGTGCTGCGGCCTTCGCCGAATGGATACGTTCCGAACCCTGCAACAGCACCTGCTCAAGAAGCCGGGCGGTGATCGTGAGATGGTCGATATCCTGGCTCTCGTTCTTCAGCACGACGAACAGGCCGTGCTCTCGGCCGTCGACGCGGCGCTGAAGTCCGGCGTTCCAACCAAGACGCATATCCTCAATCTGCTGCATCGTCTCGTCGACGGCAAATCCTTCACGCCACCGACCATCAGCGCACCGCAGGCCCTGGCACTCACGAATGAGCCCAAGGCCAATGTCGAACGCTACGATGCCCTGAGGAAGACGGAGGTCCGTCATGCGTCATAATCCGGCAAGCGGCGCGATCGTCATCATGCTCAGGCAGTTGAAGATGCACGGCATGGCCCAGGCGGTGGGTGAACTGACCGAGCAAGGAGCGCCGGCGTTCGAGACTGCCATTCCGATCCTGTCGCAGCTTCTCAAAGCTGAGACGGCAGAGCGCGAGGTCAGATCGACGGCCTACCAGCTCAAGACGGCACGCTTTCCTGCCTATCGTGATCTCAATGGCTTCGACTTCGCCAGCAGCGAGATCAACGAGGCCCTCGTGCGACAGCTCCAC
>CALMWO010000566.1 GCA_937873805.1 uncultured Hyphomonadaceae bacterium | reverse complement strand
GCCCGGCCACCTGCGTCAGCAGCTGAAAGCTGCGCTCGCCGGCCCGGAAGTCGGACAACTCGGAATATCGTTTGCGTTCGGCCTGGCGATTGTCGCGATGGCCTACGGTATTGGCCCGGTTTCGGGGTGCCATGTGAATCCCGCGGTGTCGTTCGGCGCCTATCTGGCTGGCCGGATGAGCATCAATGAGATGGTGCAATACTGGGTCGCACAATTTCTCGGCGCACTGATCGGCGCGGGCATTCTTTACGTCATTGCGTCGGGCAAGGCGGGCTACGAAATCTCCGTCAACGGTCTCGGCCAGAATGGCTTCGGCGACGCCTATCTCGGTGGCTACTCCACCACGGCAGCGCTGGCGTTCGAGATCGTTGCAACCTTCCTCTTCGTCGTCGTGATCCTCGGTTCGACGCAGACCAAGGCGCCGTCCGCATTTGCAGGTCTCGCGATCGGGCTGACGCTCACGGTGATCCACATCGTCGGCATCCAGGTGACCGGCGTGTCGGTGAACCCCGCGCGCTCGTTCGGCCCCGCCGTGTTCGTGCAAGGCGCTGCGCTGCAACAGCTCTGGCTCTTCATTATCGCTCCGCTGGTTGGCGCTGCGATCGCCGGCCTGGCTTTCCGCACCAAGATGCTCGAGGCTGATGGGCCCGTCGCGACACCGGAAGAGGCCGTCGAAATGACCAAGCAAGCCGCCAACCTCGCGAAGAAATAGTCGAGGCGCGCCTGTTCGGCCTTTCGCAGACACGCATGAATGTGCCCGGTGGCGGCTCGGTCCTGATTTCCGAGCCGTACAACCGCAAGCCCAGCTATCCCACTTATGCGGACAAGCGCGGTATCGGTGATGAGCTGCTGGTTGCCTATCGCAACTGGCGGTCCACCATGTCGGGACACCCCGAATGCGATGGGGTGATTGCGGTTGGTCGCGCCGAGCGCTTCGACAGTCTCAAGGGCTTTATGAATATGGCCCGCGGGGCGCTCTCGATCCAGTGGAGTGCGGCCGACACGGTGGCCGGAACGGCGTGGACATCAAACGAGCAGAGGTATCCGCTCGAAGAACGCCAGGGCGAGCATGGGCCCGAGCTGGTCCAGCTTCTAGCGGTTCATCGCGTTGGGATGCTCGACGTCTACGATGATCCTGCGCTGATGTATGTTGCTGGCAACCGCAATGGCCTCAACATCGCGGTGTGGATCACCAACCGGCAGGGCGGGCCGCAGCGTGCGCTGAAGCTGGCGGAACGCATCGCAAAATCTTTCGCATCGTGACTTCAACGCAGGCGCTCGTCGGCGCCATGTGTTGAGTTCATCTGCGCTGCGACGTGAGCAGATTTAATAAACCTGTCATTACATCGCCCAATCCTCGCCCCATATGAGCGGTTCAAGGACGTTGTGGCGTTGCCGTGAGGCTGCGTTGCGAGGCCGGAACAACGGGCATGCGCAGGCGTTTGCAGCGCAGGTCCATCCGAAAATTGTTCGTCAGTACGCAGGGAGTATGCGCCATGGTTGAAACACGCACCCTCGAGGATTCCCGCCGTGACGAGCGTCTTCTTGTAGATCGCCTGATCAAGCGACAGGGCCTTTCGCGCGACGAGGCAGTGCGCACCGTCGGCGACTATCGCGAAGGCAAACGTGTCGAGATCGATCCGATCCTGATGGAAGGCCTCGACGCGATCTGACGCCTCAGGGTTTCGCGAAGCCTAGCTTGCTCGCCTTCATTGCAGTCTTGAGTGATGTCATGGCGTTCGGCCCCATGCCGTGCAGCGCCATGACGTCGGCTTCCGTCATTCGAGACAGTTTTGACAGGTTGGTGACGCCCGCGCCTGCGAGCGCCCGCTGCGCCGGCGCTGCCAGCTTTGGAAGATCAGAGGCAGGCGGCGCTTTCTTCGCGGCCACGATCAGCTCCGCATTGTTGCGTCATAGAGTGTGCGCTCCTGGCGCGGGTATTGCCCGCTCACGGCCCGCCACGCCTTGAAATGGTCGCTCTGGCCATGCGCCGTCAGCGCCGCGTCATCG
>CALMWO010000565.1 GCA_937873805.1 uncultured Hyphomonadaceae bacterium | reverse complement strand
CAGGGCGGTGGTGCCGGTGGGCACAACGGCATCAAGGACATCCAGTCGCAGTTATCGACCCCCGATTTCTGGCGCCTGCGCCTCGGCGTCGGCCACCCGCGCAACCTCAATCTGGCGCAGGAAGTCGCTGACTTCGTGTTGCATCGGCCGCGTGCCGATGAGCGCGAAGCGATCGACCGCGCCATCGACCGCTGTCTGCTCGCCTGGCCGAAACTGGCCGCGGGCGACTATGCGGCTGCACAGCAACAACTTCACGGCAAAGCTGTTTAAGGGAACAACCATGAGCATGAAATGCGGCATCGTCGGCCTGCCCAACGTCGGCAAGTCCACTCTCTTCAACGCACTGACCAAGGCCGGCGTCGCGGCGGAAAACTATCCCTTCTGCACCATCGATCCGAGTGTCGGTGTCGTCGAAGTGCCGGACAAGCGTCTCACCAAGCTTTCCGAGATCGTCAAGCCGCAGCGCGTCGTGCCGGCTGTAACCGAGTTCGTCGACATCGCCGGGTTGGTGGCGGGCGCCTCCAAGGGCGAGGGGCTCGGCAACCAGTTCCTGGCCAACATCCGCGAGACCGATGCCGTGCTGCATGTCGTGCGCTGCTTCGCCAACGACAACGTGATCCACGTCTCCGGCAGCGTCGATCCGATCCGCGATATCGAGGTCATCGACACCGAGCTGGCGCTGGCTGATATGGCGACTGTCGAGAAGGCGCTGAACCGCTATCGTCGCCCGGCCAGTTCCGGTGACAAGGAAGCCAAGATCCTGGTGGCCGTGCTCGAGAAATGTTTCACCCAGCTCGATCAGGGCAAGCCGGTCCGCGCACTCGATCTGGCGAAGGAAGAATGGGCCAGCCTCAAGCAGTTCTGCCTGATCACGGCCAAGCCCGTGCTCTATGCCGCCAACGTGGCCGAGAACGGCTTCGAGAACAACCCGCATCTCGATGCCGTGCGTGCCCACGCCGCCGCTGAAAAAGCCGAAGTGGTTCCGGTCTGTGCCTCGATTGAAGCCGAGATCGCCGATCTGGACGACGAGGAAAAGCAGATGTTCCTCGCCGACCTCGGGCTGGAAGAGCCGGGTCTGGATCGCCTGATTCACGCCGGCTACCACCTGCTCGGTCTGCAAACCTACTTCACCGCAGGCGTCAAGGAAGTGCGGGCCTGGACCATCCACCAGGGCGATACGGCGCCGCAGGCCGCCGGCGTCATTCACACCGACTTCGAACGCGGCTTCATCCGTGCACAGACGATCGCCTTCGATGATTTCGTGAAATTCGGTGGTGAGCAGGGAGCCAAGGAGGCGGGCAAGATGCGCGCCGAGGGCAAGGAATACGTCGTCCAGGACGGCGATGTCCTGAACTTCCTCTTCAACGTCTGATCAGTTGAGGCTGGACGCGTCGAACAGGCGCGTCGTCTTTCCGCCCCGGCTCTTGCCGTGATACATGGCGTGGTCGGCCCGATGCAACAGCGCCTCGGCGCTGTCGCCGTGATCGGGGAAGATGCTGATGCCGATGCTGCTACCGACGGCATGATTGTGCAGTCCGTCGGCGATCGGTTCGTTGA
>CALMWO010000564.1 GCA_937873805.1 uncultured Hyphomonadaceae bacterium | reverse complement strand
GAGCGCCGCGGCGGGGATGATCATCGTCGGCTTCGCCATCCTCGCCCGCTATCTCAAACTGCCGGACGCAGCCGACACGCTGGGCGGCGCCTCCTCAATGGCAATGCCGGTGATCCTGACCGTCGGTTCCATTCTGTTGACCGGGCGTTTGATCTTCGGCCGATGGAGCCAGCACACGCCGATGATCAACGCCGTTGCGTTCGGCATCCGCACGGCGGGCACGTTCGTCGCGATGGCGCTGGGTGGCGTCCTGCTCATCATGCTGGCGACAGGCGTCGAGCCCGAGGATACGACCATTGCGGTTGTGCTGGCCGCGGGCGCCGCCATCGGGCTGGGGCTGGTCGCGGTGGGCATGCATATGCGGCGCGATGGCGAGCCAGGCTATTCCGTCTGAGGCAGGCCGCCTGCCGCTACCGGACGCGCCGGATAGCCGCCCATCGACAGCGTGCGATCATACATCACCAGCGCGCCCGCCAGAGCGACGTTGATGCAGAAGCGCGTCGGTATCTTCACGATGAAGGCGCATTTGGCCTGCATCTGCGGAGACAGGTCCCTCGCCTCCCCGCCCATCACATAGGCGGCGCGCAGGGGATGGCGGAAGGTCGGCAGATCAACCGCATCATCCGTGAGTTCGATACCGACAAGCTGGCAGCCGCGCGGCAGCTGCATGTCATCGATCGTATCCCACAAATACCACGGCACATGCAGGTCTGACTTCGCCGTATCCGCGTGATGCAGGACGCGGATCTTGGGCGCCGCTGAAACGGAGAATGTAAATGCCGCGCCAAACGCATTCGCCGTGCGCTGCAAGGCGCCGAGATTCATGGGCTTCGACAGCGATTCGACGCCGATCCCGAAATAGCCGCGGACGGTTTTCATGGCCGAGGGTGAAAGCCGTCGCCGCCATTCCTGTCAATGGCAATGACAGGAATGGCGACAGGAGACCCGCGTTACTTCTTCAGCCCAGCGAGGAATTGCAGCAGAAGCGCATTCACCTGGTCGGCTTTCTCCTGCTGGATCCAGTGGCCGGCGCCCGGGATAACGGTCACGCCGCGCATATCCTTCACCACGGGCTTCATCATAGCCGTCAAGGTCTCGACAGTCTGACCAACGATGACCGGATCATCCTTGCCGGCGACGAACATGATTGGCGCCGAGATCGTGGCGCCGGTCAGCTGGGGCGTGATTTCCCAATTGCGGTTCGAATTGCGGTAATAGTTGATGCCGCCCCGGAAGCCGGATTCCTTGAACTCGCTGACATAATAGTCGAGGTCTTTTTGCGTGAGCCAGGCGGGCAGTTGCTTCACCTTGCCCATGCGCGGGATCCAGCCCGCGTTGTTGCCGGCAGAACGGCGCGGGTCGGTGACTTCCGGCTTTTCAACCGGCGTCTGGCCCTCATACAGCAGGTAGGCACGGCTCAGGAACTCGTAGGGTTGGGCATCGAATTCCGCTTCGGCGACGCCGGGCTCCTGGAAGTAGACCGTATACCAGAAGTTCTCGCCGTAACGCGCGCGCGTTGCATCCATCGGGCGCACGTCGGGATTGCGGCCGCGATAGGGGACGCTCATCGCTGCGTAGGCTGTGAAACGATCCGGGTGCAGCAGGATCGCGTTCCACGACACGCTCGCGCCCCAGTCGTGGCCCACGAGCACCGCTGTCTTCTCGCCCATGGCGTCGACGATCGAGACGAGGTCGTCTGTCAGATGCTTGATGTCATAGTCTTCGACCGGGCCGGGCCGGCCTGATTTCCCATAGCCGCGCATGTCCGGGGCAACGACGTGATAGCCGGCGGCCGCGAGGGCCGGGATCTGGTGACGCCAGGAGTACCACGACTCAGGAAAGCCATGGACCAGGATGACCAGCGGCCCCTTCCCAGCCTCGGCGACGCGTAACTTCACACCATGAGAATCGACGGTGCGGAAGTTGATGCCCGGGACGGGGCTCGGCGTGGTCGCGGACTGTGTGGCGCAGGCAGCGAGCAGGCTCGCGCTGGCCAGAGCCGCGGCGGCGAACAGCCGGCGCGTCATCGCGGTGAACATCTGTGTCTCTCCCTTTGCGCCACCCGTCTGACGTGGGGGCATGTGGTGCGCAGTTTAGCGTCGGCGCATGGCTTGTCGATGCGCTCGCGGCCGGCTCGCCCAATTGAGAAGTCGCAACTGGACCGCGCCCTACTTCACGTTTTTCAGGAAGTTCAGAATGAAAGCGTTGGTTTCCTGCG
Source organism: uncultured Hyphomonadaceae bacterium (assembly GCA_937873805.1). Taxonomy (GTDB): domain Bacteria; phylum Pseudomonadota; class Alphaproteobacteria; order Caulobacterales; family Hyphomonadaceae; genus UBA7672. Next base: position 3,391 of record CALMWO010000564.1, on the reverse strand, counting down.
GCTTCTCCTGCTGGATCCAATGGCCCGCGCCGGGAATGAGCGTCACGTCGCGCAGGTCGTCGGCGACGCCCTTGGACATGCTGGCACGCAGGGCATCGGCCTTGGCGCCGCGAATGACGACGTCGTCTTCGCCCGCGAAGAACGCGACGGGGATCTTGATGCGCGCGCCGGTAAGCTCTGGTGTGATCTCCCAGTTGCGATTGAAGTTGCGGTAATAATTCACGCCACCGCGGAAGCCCGCGTGCGTGAACTCGCCCACGAAATAGTCGAGGTCTTTCTCGCCGAGCCATGACGGCAGGGCCCGCGGCTTGCCCATGCGTGGAATCCAGCCGCCTGCCGAGCGCTTGGGATCGGTGACGATGGGCGGGTCACGCGGCGTGTCGGAAGACGCGTAGAGCCGTGAGAGCAGACCCCGCGGATCGCTATCATATTCGGCTTCAGCGACGCCGGGCTCTTGATGATAAAGAATGTAGTAGAAGTTTTCGCCATAGGCGCGCTTCATCGCATCGACCGGAGGCGTTGCGCCGCGACCGCTGTTCGGCACGCTCATCGCGATCATCGCCTTGAAGCGATCGGGGTGGAGCAGCACGGTGTTCCAGGTGACAATCGAACCCCAGTCATGGCCGACGATGATCGCCTTGTCGGCGCCATAGGCGTCGAGCAGGCCGACAATGTCGCCGGCGAGATGCTTGACGTCATAGTCGTCGACGTTGGCGGGTTTGTCCGACCCGCCATAGCCGCGCATGTCGGGCGCGATGACGTGATAGCCGGCGGCGGCAATGACCGGGATCTGATGACGCCACGAGTACCAGCTTTCGGGCCAGCCATGGACGAGCACGACCAGCGGCTGGTCTTTGCGACCGGCTTCGGCGACGCGCAGCTTGATGCCGTTGGTTTCGATCATGCGGAAGTTGACGCCCGGCACGGGGCTGGGCGTTGCCGCCTGATCCGCCTGCGTGGCGCAGGCGGCGAGCAGGCTGGCGCCTGCCACAGCACCGGCAAACCAGCGGCGCGTCATCGCTGTGAACATCGGCGTGTCCCCTTGTCCCGCGCCCGTCTATTCGGGCGATCTGTCAGAAAGGAGCTTAGCAACGGTGCGAGGCTTGTCGACCCAGCCACAGCCGCGGCGCCTGATTGGGATGGCCCCGCCGGGTGACAGGCCGGAATGGGTCCGGTAAGGCACGGGCATCAACTTGCCGGAGCATAGATCGATGAAAGCCGTCCTCTCCAAGGCCCCGGGCCTGCCTGATACGCTGGTGCTGGAGGATGTGCCCTCGCCGACGCCGAAAGCGGGCGAGATTGTTGTTTCCGTGAAAGCGGTCGGTGTGAACTTTCCGGACTTCCTGATCATCCAGGACATGTACCAGTACAAACCCGCGCGCCCGTTCTCGCCGGGCGGCGAGATTTCCGGCGTGGTGAAGTCGGTCGGCGAAGGCGTCACCCAGTTCAAGGTTGGCGACAAGGTGTTCGGCTCGACCGGCGCGGGCGGCATGGCCGAAGAGATCCTGATCCCGGCGAACCGGATGAATGCGCTGCCGGACTTCATGCCGTTTGATGAAGCGGCCGCCTTCCTGATGACCTATGGCACATCGCACTACGCGCTGAAGGATCGCGGCCACATCAAGCCCGGTGAGACGTTGCTGGTGCTCGGCGCTGCGGGTGGCGTTGGCCTTGCGGCTGTCGAGTTGGGCGTGGCGATGGGCGCGACGGTGATCGCGGCGGCGTCGACGCAGGAGAAGGTGGACTTCTGCATCTCCAAGGGCGCGCACAAGGGCCTCGTCTATCCAGAGAACCCGCTGAGCCGCGAGCAGCAGAAAGCCTTCTCCGACCAGATCAAGGAACTGGGCGGCGGCGGCGTTGACGTGATCTACGACGGCGTTGGCGGCGATTATGCCGAACCGGCTGTGCGGGCGTTGAACTGGGAAGGCCGCTTCCTCGTGATCGGCTTCCCGGCAGGCATCCCGAAACTGCCGCTGAACCTTACGCTTTTGAAATCCTGCCAGATCGTCGGCGTCTTCTGGGGCGCTTTCGTCGCGCGTGACCCAAAAGGACATGCGGAAAACCTTGCGGACCTGTTCCGGCTCTACAAGGAAGGCAAAATTCGGCCACATGTGTCGAACAGGTATCCGCTTGAGCGGGCTGCCGATGCTATCAAGGAGCTGTCGGAACGCCGCGCAAAGGGCAAAGTCGTCATCACGATCTGAGACCAGTACGAACCGAAGCGACGTGCGCTTCTCAACTGTTTCAACCCAATCGTTTCAACAAGGGGTTCATCCATGTTCCATCGTATCGCCCTGCTCGCCGCCGCTGGCGTTATGGCGACAGCCTGTGCGTCCAGCCCTTCCTCCTCCGGCGGCGGAATGGCCGCGGATGCTGGCGGCGCTGTTTCGCTGACAGGCGCCCCGTCGACCGCGACGGTGACGGTTGCGAACATGGCAGCCACCACCGTCTGGCTGGCGGAAGACAATCTGATCCCGCAGGATCCCGTGCTCGCGCTTGTCACGGCGACGGGCGGCAACACCGACAAGCCGCAAGGCGTGCTCATCAGCTGCAACGCCGCGAACGGCGGCACCACGGTGAAGATCGGCAAGCAGCCTGCCAACCGCGTTGGCCAGAGCGCGACCTACCGCGTTCGTACGGGCGCCACAGGCGGGCAGGAAGTCGAAGGCAAGTTCGTCGCCAGCAAGTCGGGCGATGCCGATTTCGTTTTCCCGATCCGCCAGGCTGACCTTTTGGCGATCAGCAAGCTCGATACGGTGTCGATCGTTTCGGATACCGGCGAAGTGCAGTGGGCGTTCGTGAAAGACGCCGCGGCGCAGGTTCAGGCGAAATACATCGCCTCACTGAAAAACATGCCGAAGCAGACCGAGGACTTCATCGTTTTCTGCAACCCGAAATAGTCGGGCGGCATTTCAAATAGAGAAAGGCCCGGATCTATGATCCGGGCCTTTTCATTTGAGCCGTCAGTGCGTGACTAGTCGCGGATCCACGCAACGCTCAGCTCTTCCGTGAAGGCGAAGCGCTTGAGGTGGCGGTCGACGACATCTTCCAGTGTCGCGAGCTTGTCGGATCCGCTCGCGGAAACCGCGAGCACCAGCGCATTCTCATCGTCCGCATCCAGCTCGCAGACGCCGCCGTCGAATTCGATGCAGCCCTTGTTGTCTGCGAACGTTGCGGGGAGCTTGTGAGCAAAGTGCTTGCAGAGCTGGATCAGGTAGTTTCGCGCTTTTGGCGTCTTGACGCGTGCTTGCGACGCGATGGGGAGAGACGCGGTGTCTGGCATTGTATCAGTCCTTCCAGTGGGCGCTTCCGGCGTTCAGTCCTTGCCGAAAATGTCGCGCGCGGCTTTGCCAAGGATGGCGACGACGCGGTCGGTTTCTTCCTTGGTCCA
>CALMWO010000563.1 GCA_937873805.1 uncultured Hyphomonadaceae bacterium | reverse complement strand
TGTTGAAGCTTCCGGGCTGGAAAATGACTGGGAAGACTTCGGCTCCCGCCTCGATTGGTCGGACTTCCAGACGACAAATTAGATCTTTGTGGCTGTTATCGGCCTTGCGGCAAGGATGACTGTTTTAAGACGCGCGATGGGGTGCTATCGCGCCTCCAGCCAGTGCTGGAGCCGCCATGTCCCCGCCCAAAGCCGCCCCCAAGAACGTCCCCGATCGCGTGGCGGTCAAACGTGTCCTGATCTCGGTTTCCGACAAGACGGGGCTGGTTGAGCGCGCGAAGAAACTGGCGGCGCTAGGCGTCGATCTGGTTTCCACCGGGGGCACGTCCAAGACCTTGAAGGAAGCTGGCCTCAACGTCCGCGATGTCGCCGATCTTACCGGCTTCCCGGAGATGATGGACGGCCGGGTGAAGACGCTGCATCCGAAGGTCCATGGCGGGCTTCTCTATCGCCGCGACCTTGCCACGCACACGAAGGATGCGACGGATCACGGTATCGAACCGATCGATCTGGTCTGGATCAATCTCTATCCGTTCGAAGCCACGGTGCAGTCCGGCGCGGGTTTCGACGACTGCATCGAGAACATCGATATCGGCGGCCCTGCCATGCTCCGCGCCGCCTCGAAGAACGCTGACTTTGTTGCCGTCTGCACAGATGGCGCTGATGTCGACGCCGCAATCGCGGAGATGGAGCAGGGCGGCGTTACGCTGAAACTGCGCCGCCGCCTCGCTGCAAAGACCTATGCCCGCACCGCTGCTTACGATGCGGCGATTTCAGAGTGGTACTGGAAGCAGCTCGAGGAAGACGCTGGCGACTGGCGTGCTTTCGGCGGCAAGCTGCAGCAGACGCTGCGCTATGGCGAGAATCCGCACCAGAAAGCGGTTGTCTATGCCGGTCCGGACAAGCGCGCTGGCGTGCTCACCGCGCGCCAGATCCAGGGCAAGGAACTCAGCTACAATAATATCAACGACACCGACGCGGCTTATGAACTCGTTGCCGAGTTCGATCCGAAAGACGGCCCGGCTGTCGCCATCATCAAGCACGCCAATCCGTGTGGCGTCGCCACCGGCAAGTCGGCTCTTGAGGCCTACAAGACCGCGCTCGCTTGCGATTCCACCTCGGCCTTCGGCGGCATCATCGCTGTGAACGTGCCGCTTGATGGCCCGACGGCTGAAGCGATCACCGACATCTTCACTGAAGTCGTCATCGCGCCCGGCGCTGACGAGGCTGCGCTCGCCTTCTTTGCAAAGAAGAAAAACCTGCGCCTGTTGCTGACCGATGGAATTCCCGATCCGGCAAAGCCCGGCGTTATGGTGCGTACCGTGGCTGGCGGCCTGCTGGTTCAGGACCGCGATGTCGGCCGCATCATGGCATCCGACCTGAAAGTGGTGACCAAGCGCAAGCCGAGCCCGCAAGAGATTGCGGACATGATTTTCGCTTTCCGCATCTGCAAGCACACCAAGTCGAATGCGATCATCTACGCGAAGAACGGCGCCACCGTCGGCATCGGGGCAGGGCAGATGTCGCGTGTGGATTCGGCGCGCATTGCCCGCCGCAAGGCGGAAGATGCTGCTGCAGCCGCCGGCCAGAAGGATCCAGCCACGATCGGCTCGGTCTGCGCGTCCGATGCGTTCTTCCCATTCCCCGACGGTCTGCTGCAGGCAGCTCAGGCCGGCGCTACGGCTGTCATCCAGCCCGGCGGTTCGGTCAACGACGACAAGGTCATTGCCGCCGCTGATGACGCAGACCTCGCCATGGTGTTCACCGGCATGCGCCACTTCCGGCATTAGGCACGCAAGATAACGACGAGCGCGGTCACCCACGCTCGCCGCCACGTCAGGTGTCTGGGCTGACGTTTAGGTCTTCGTCTTGATCTTGTTCTCCTGCGCGATCTCGCGGTCCGCCTTGTCGAACTCGATCGGCGCTGCGCCCGATGGCGCAGACGCATAGGCGCGGGATTTCTTCGCCAGGCGCGCCATCGACTCGTTCATCGTGCCGGCAGACATCGCCATCTGTTTGCCGCCATCGACGCCAACGGACGAAGCATCCGCGATATTGTCGAAGTTGGCGCCGAGGAACACGACTTCCCAGCCCTTGGCTTTCACCCGCTCAAGCGCTGCCTTCACGCCCTCACGCGTCACTTCCTTTGATGCGTTCTCCTGTCCATCCGTCATCACCACGATGACAGCCTTGTCGGGCTTGTCGGCGTCCGCGAGGGCGATGATGCGGATCAGCGAATCCAGCAGCGGGGTCATTCCCCGCGGGGTCGCATCGGCATCCGTCACAGTCTCCCAGTGCAGCGCCGGTTGCTTCCTGCGCAACACGTCGAATTGCAGCCCTGCCTGCTCGTCGAAAACCGCCAGCGTGATGTGGCTGTCGACTGCCGGTCCGTCTTTCTTGTTCGCCAGTTCCTTTGCGTATGCGTTCACCGAGGACAGGGCCTCACTCCAGAGCGATTGCATCGATCCGGATCTGTCGAGGAGGATATAGGCCTGCATGCACGGTCCCCTTTTCTGGTAGTTCCCCAACCAACGGGTGCGCTTGTGCAGCGACCCGTTCGCGGGAAATGGGTGCGGCGGGCTGCCGCACCAGAGGGCGACTGCTAATTAATTCAGTGGGGTTCCGCTGGCGTCAGACGCGACTGTTTCAGCCTGCGTCGCCGCCGCATGCGCCGCTATCGATTGCATGCAGCATCTGTTCCTTCGTGAATTGCTTGCAGCCTGCCGCATCCCAATCTTTCGCGATGATCTCGCGAATGCGCGGCTCCTCAACGCCGACATTTGGGCACACGCCCGCTGGCTCGTGCATCACAAGCCAGAGTTCGTTCTCCTTCAGTCCGCGCGACACCAGGCCCGCGGCGCATGCTTCGGCGACTCGCGGATCGACGCCATCCGGTGGCCGGTAATCATCCATCGATACGTTGGCGCGTGGACTCTGTGCGCACTGTCCGTTCGTCATCGCGTAAGCCGGGCTGATAACGCCTGACTCGCGGCACGACACAGGCCATCCCGCGTCCAGCTCGCGCAACCTTTCGGCTGTCATGTTGATCGAGGGGCATACCCGATCCCCACCCATCAGAATGGCCATCTCCCCAGGCCGGACGCCCAGACCCATCAGCGCGCTTTCGCACTTTGCCTTGGGCTCGATTGCGCAGCACGCGATGTCCGGCTCTTTCTCGCCACACGCGGAAAGAAGGGCAATACCAGATGCAACGGCGCTCGCGACGAAGGCGAAAGTGCGCATCAAAATCTCCTGCGATGATCAGCAAGTCATAGTCAGCCATTCTGTCCGGCGTTGTCGCAAACGCAAACCTGGATTTGGGTTCCGGATTCCGCGCGCCAAACGGCCTCTTAACCTGCTGCTAACCGAAATAACGCCCACTCCATCTCATATTTCCAATGGAGAGCGTCGGATGTCGGCCTGCTACCGGCTGGTTCTGGATGCGGTATGCCGCAGCAATCACCATCGCATTGCGGTGATGGCGCTGGAACATCTGCAATCAGATGATGCAGTCGGTTGGCGCGACCTCTTTCTCAAGCATCGCGACGCCTATCTCGAAGGCGCGAAAGCGCCAGACGAGGTCTTCAAGGATTTCCGCAACCACGTGCTGCACGTTCGTGACGGCGATTGGGGCGGCGCGCCTGCGGCCGCGCGCGAATGGTATCGCCGCACCGTGCGCGCCATGCAGGCGCAGGACTGGAAGCACGCCGCCTACTGCGCAGGCGTGATGAGCCACTATGTTGCCGATCCCGTGCAGCCCTTCCATACGCATCAGACCGAGGAAGAGAACACGGTCCACCGCGCCGTCGAATGGTCGCTATCGAAAGCCTTCCCCGAGCTTTTTCTCATCCTCACACAGGATCTCGGTTTTCCGGATGTGCCGGCGCCCGACGGAGACAACTGGCTTGAGCAGATGGTCCGCAATGGCGCGCTTGTCTCCAACAAGCATTACGAGACCCTGATCGACCACTATGATTTTGCGGTCGGTGTTAAGCGCCCGGTCGAGGGCCTCGACCAGGAAATGAAGGATGTCGTCGCAGCCCTTCTCGGCTACGCATCCGTCATGTTCGCGCGCGTGCTCGATCGCGCGATCGCGGAGGCGAAAGCCGAAGCGCCATCCGTCAGTCTCGTTCTCGACACGGTCGCTATCGTCGCCAACACGCCTGTCCGCATTGTCGCCAAGCGCATCGCGCATGTGGTCGAGGCCGAGCTGATCGCCAGCCAGTTCAACGAATTCTGCAAGACCGGAAAGGTTCGCGAAACGCTGGGCGACGACGACAAGGCCGTCCGCAAGCTCTTCGCCGAGGAGGTGCTCAAGGTTCCGCTCGCCACGCTAGACTGCCAGTGGCCGCGCGAAGCCGGGACTGCCAACGGGCAGGGCGCCGAGGCGCGTGTTACGAAGAAGGTGAAAACCGTCAGGGCCTCTGTCGAACCCGCGTTGCCAAAGGTCGCCAAGGCCGAGAAGCCAAAAGCTGTGCCCCAACCTGCTGCGAAGCCCGCGCCTGTGGCCAGTGCTCCTGTGGAACCGGCCGCGTCAGCGCCGGTGATCTCGCGCATCCGCCTGTCACGCGAAGCGGCAGTCGTTGACGCTCCGTCCATCGGGCCCAAGACCGCCAGCCGGCTCGCCATCATTGGAGTCAGGACAGTGGGCGATCTCCTTGCGCTCGCGCCCGAAGACGCTGCTGCCCGTATCAAGGCAAGCCATATCAACGCAGGCATCATCAAGGACTGGCAGGCGCAGGCCCTGCTGGCTTGTTCCGTGCCCGAGCTCAACGGCACGAACGCGCAACTCCTTGTCGGGGCGGGCATCTACAGCATCGACGATCTTGCAACCGCAGATCTCGATTTCCTGATTGATGCGATTACGCTCTACGCCCAGTCAAACGAAGGCGACCGCGCGCTGCGTGGCGCGGTAATCCCGGAACGCATGCGCGTCAAAGGCTGGATCGAAGCAGCCCTGCACATCTGCGAGAACCGCTCGGCGGCGTGACGGGCATATCGTTTACGCGGCCTCATTAGATGAACGTCGGACAACGATTGTTCATGCTGCGGCCGCGGCTTGTCGCAAATGAATGCGCGGCCACACCACCGCCATGCTCAATGCAGATTTTCTTACGAAATCTGCGTTCGCACATGTCTGAAATCACGACGCTTTTTTCCGACCATCTCGATTTTCTCGAAGATGAACGGATGAGTCGAGCTCTGTTCAGGTGCTGCGCGTTCTTATGGGGCTACGAGATTGAAAGGAGTGCCTCATGCGTCTCATTGCTTCCTCCCTGATGGCTGGCCTCATCGCGTTCAGCGCTGTGGCTCCCGCCTTCGCCGACCAGCGTGGCCGCGGCCATGATCGTGGTCATGACCGTGATCGCGGCCGTGATCGCGACTGGAATGATCGCGGTCGTGGAAATGACCGCGGCTGGGACAGCCGCCGGGATGATCGTCGTGGCGACCGCCACAACTATCGCGGTTGGTACGACAGCCGTGGCGACCACCACTACTGGGGTCGTGGCGACCGCTTCGAACATCGCCGTCACAACACCTATGTCGTTGTGAACGATTACAACCGCTATCGCCTGCCGCCCCCGCGTCGTGGCGAATACTATTACCGGGACCACAACAGTGGCGACATCCTGCTCGTCGCCGCTGCGACCGGCCTCGTACTCTGGGCGCTGACCAACTAGCGCCTGACTGATCTTGCTTCCCGCGTGTCCTCTACACGCTGGTTGCTTGCGGCCGCCCTTTCCCCAGAGGGCGGCCGCTTCGTTTTCACGTTACAAGACCTCGGTTGCCCTATGGTCATCGCGCCCGACGCCTTGACATCGTCACGTCCAAACCGACACTCCCGCGCAACATCATCATGAGGGAGCGGGGATATGCGCAGCATTTTCGCAGCAGTTTCAGTTCTGGCGCTCGCCGCAGCCTGTGGTCCGACAGAGCCGGCCAAGCCAGTGGCGCTCGCGCCCAGCGCCACGGCAAACGCCGACCTGCAGAAACTGCTGATCGAGGCCAAGCCAGGCGACACGATCGAGATCGGCGAAGGCGCATTCGACTTCACCGAGGGTCTCTCTCTCACGGTCGATAATGTCACCATCAAGGGCGCAGGCATCGACAAGACCGTGATCTCCTTCAAGGGCCAGAAGGGGGCAGGCGAGGGTCTGCTGGTGACGTCGGATGGCGTCACGCTCACCGGCTTCACGATGCAGGATTCCAAGGGCGACGGCATCAAGTCCAAGGGCGCGGATGATATCGTGTACAAGGACCTGAAGGTCGAATGGACCGGCGGTCCGAAAGCCGAGAACGGCGCCTATGGCGTCTATCCGGTGGAATCGACCAATGTGCTGATCGACGGCGTCACCGTCTCAGGCGCATCAGACGCAGGCATCTATGTCGGCCAGTCCGACAACATCATCGTCCGCAACAGTCGCGCCGAGTACAATGTCGCTGGCATCGAGATTGAAAACTCAACCCGCGCCGATGTGTACGACAACGTCGCCACCAAGAATGCTGGCGGCATCCTGGTGCTCGATCTGCCTAATATGCCGAAGAAGGGTGGTCATTCGAGGCGCGTGTTCAACAACCAGATCATCGAGCACGACACGCCGCACTTCGAACCCGTCGTGCTCGTCGCGGAGGTAAAACGCCTCGCCGCTGGGGTCGGAGATCGGGTCGTTATGCCACGGGGTCAGGCGATAGTTGCGGGCGCTCTCACACCACGTATACGCCCCGCCGCTCTCGGAGACCACCGTGCCGAAGTACGGATTGGCCAGCACGTTGACCCACGGCGCCGGCGTCCGCGCGGCCCGCGTGGTGGTGATGACATATTCGCGGCCGTCGGAGGTGAAGCCGCCGAGGCCGTTCCAGCCGGTGAGGTCGGGGCGGTCGATGCGAAGCTTGCGGATCGGCGCCAGCGCGGCCTCGGGCGGGCGGCCCTTGCCGACGAACACCTGGG
>CALMWO010000562.1 GCA_937873805.1 uncultured Hyphomonadaceae bacterium | reverse complement strand
TGATGGCCACGAAGAGCCGCGGCCGCGCGTACAGCACCATCATCAGCATCAGCGCCGCCACGGCGTAGCTGAAGAGGATGTCGCCATCCCAGATGAAGATGTAGTGGCAGGCGCCGAACACCGCCAGCGCCAGGATGCGCCGCAGGTAGACCTTCGCGGAGGGCCGCCCGGCTGCCTCGGCACGCACCAGCATCACGGCGAAACAGATCGACATGGTGAGGAACAGGTTGTTGAACGTCATCACCGCGGCCTCGACGTTCATCTGCCGCGTCAGTTGCGCGATTGCGCCGCCCGCAGGGTCGCCCATGCCACTTGCCCGCAGGCTTGCTTCAATCTGCGTCAGCCGATCCTGAATCTCCGGCCGTGACGGGTCCATCCCCGCCGCCAGCTCCTGCGTGTGCATGTTCGTGTAGTTGAGCCGCATGGTGTTGAGCGCGGCAAGGCCAACCGCGCCGCCAAGGTTGCGGCAGACCGTGATGAGGCCCGTCGCGTTCGGCAGCTTCAACGGCGGCAGAGTGCCCAGCGCCACGAAGTTCGACGGCACCATCGCCATGATGAGGCCGGCGCCGCGCAGCGCCTGTGGCCAGAACAGCTCATCGAACGAGGCGTCCGCCGTCAGGAAGCTGTTCCAGTACAGCCCGATGGCGGCGATGCTGAGACCGAACGCCATGACGATGCGGGGATCAATCTTGCGGATCAGCGCGCCCGCGATTGGCCCGCCGATGAACATGGCGATGCCGCCCACGCTCATGATCTGGCCGATCTGCAGCGAGTTGTAGCCGCGCACGGACCCCAGGAAGAGCGGCGTCAAATAGACCGAACCGAACAGGCCGAAGCCGACAACGATCGCCACCATGGATCCCACGGCGAAGTTCCGGTCCTTGAAGACGTTGAGATCGACCACGGGGTTCGCCCGTGTGAAGGCGCGCCAGAAGAAGACGATTGCGCCAAGCGAGCAGAGGAACATCCACATCACGAGATGCTCGTCCTCGAACCAGCCAGCGGCGGGGCCTTCCTCGAACACGTATTCGAACGCGCCGAGAAACAGCGCCATGGCAGCAAGCCCGATGATGTCGATGTTCTTGATCAGGCCAAGCTGCATCGGTTGCTTCGGGATGAAGCGCCACACCATCGTCGCCGCGATAATGCCGGGGATGACGTTGACGAGGAACAGCCAGTGCCAGCTCATGTTTTCCGTCAGCCAGCCGCCCAGCGTCGGGCCGATCGAGGGCGCCAGCGTCGCGACCATGCCGATCGCGACCTGCTGGATCATCGAGCGGTTGGGTCCGAACAGCGTGAAGGCGGCGGCCATCGTGGTCGGGATCATCGCCGCGCCAAGGAAGCCCTGGATGCAGCGGAAGACGATCAGGCTATTGAGGTCCCACGCCAGCGCGCACATCACGCTCGCCATGGTAAAGCCTGCCGCCGAATAGACGAACAGCCGGCGCATCGACAGCGCGCGGTTGAGCAGGCCGGACAGCGGAATGCCGATGACTTCGGCGATCAGATAGCTGGTCTGGATCCACGCGATCTCTTCAGCCGACGCCGAAACGCCCGCCTGGATCTGCTGGATGGAGGAGGCGACGATCTGGATATCCAGGATCGCCATGAACATGCCGATGACCATCGAGAAGAACCCGATGTTCAGCATCATGGCTTCGCGTGTGCCCGGCTTCGGCGGTGTGTAGACGCCGGGAGGGGCTGCGGCGGTCGCGCTCATGGCGCTACTTGCAGTCAGGCTTGGTGGAGACGGTCGCTGTCACTTGCAGCCCCGAACGCAGCAGGCCGGAGGCCAGCGCTTCCTTGTCGAGCACGATCTTCACCGGCACGCGCTGCACGATCTTGGTGAAGTTGCCGGTCGCCGTGTCCTGAGGAACAAGGCTGAACGTGGCGCCGGTCGACGGCGACAGGCTCTGGATCTTGCCCGTGACGTGCAGGTTGGGAAGGGCGTCGACATGAACGTTCACGCACTGGCCGGGGCGCATGTCCGTGATCTGCGTTTCCTTGAAGTTCGCGATCACCCACACATCGTCAGACGACACGATCGAAAGCGCCACGCGGCCCGGCGAAAGGATCTGGCCCTCGACAACGTCCTTCTTGGTGACGACGCCGTTCATCGGCGCGTGGATCTTCGTGCGGTCCAGCTCGAGCTGCGCCCCGGCAACCTTGGCCTGCGCGGCTTCGATTTTTGCGGCGGCGGAAATTGCAGCTGCTTCCGCGCTCGAAAGCTGGCTGCGCTGGGCGGTGATGGAAGCGTCGGCCTGCGTCAGCTGGGCATTGGCGCTGCGCTTGGCGGCGTCGGCCTGCTCAAGACGCGCCTTCGGATACCAGCCTTTCGCGGCGAGTTCGGCGAGACGCTTCTGGTCTGACGACGACAGCTCGGCCGAAGCATCCGCAGTTTCGCGCGCGGCGCGGGCTTCCGCGAGGTTGTCGCGTTGCACGGCGATGCTGGAGCGAGCCTGCACGGCGTCGGCCTCCGCCTGAGCCAGCTCGGCCTTGGCGAAGGCGAGGCGGGTTTCGAATTCGTCGGCTTCCAGTTCGATCAGCAGGTCGCCGCGCTTGACCACCTGGTTCTCGGCCACGTGGATCGTCTTCACATAGCCTTCGACCTTGGGCGTCACGCGCGCGATGTCGGAGCGCAACTGGGCGTTGTCCGTCGCGATGTTGAACCGGCCGTTGAGGAACCAGTCGCCGCCAAACCACAGCACGGCAATGCCGGCCACAGCGGCGACGCCAAGCAGCACCTTCTTGCGAGTGCCCGACTTGCCGCCGGCTGCCGCAGCGGCCTCGGCCTTTACCACGCCTTCCGGCGCAGGCTGGGGCGCACCCGCATCAATCTTCACGGTCGTCAGGGCCATTTGTGCTGTCCTGTGCGGAACCCTACATAGTCGTCTGCACGCGCAGCCTATGTAATTCCCGTTACGTTTCCGTTGAAATGTAACGACGCGGAGCCGAGTATCAAGTCGATCGCACAACGAGTATCCCTAATATGATGTCGCAGCACGATTCCACTGAAGCCACCTCGCCCGCCACGCCGGAACCGGAAGCCGGCCGCGCCGAACTGCGCCGCGCCGCCTTCCTTGAAGCCGCCCGGGATGTGTTCCTCGAGTTCGGCTACGAGCAGGCCAATATGGCCGAAATCGTCCGCCGTGCAGGCGGTTCGCTCTCCACGCTCTACGCCCAGTTCGGCGGCAAGAAGGGCCTGTTCGAGGCCATGATCGACAGCCGCGTCAGCGAGCTGACCGAGCAGATGCAGGTCGAACTCGCCGCCCACGCTCCCTTGCGCGAGGGCCTGCAGCGCATAGGCGAGGCCTTCCTCATCCGGCAGACCCACCCGGAATCGCTCGACGTGATGCGGCTCATGGTGGCGCAGGCCAAGAAGTTTCCCGAGATCGCTGAAACCTGGGCCAAGCGCGCGCCCGAAGCCGTGCGCAAGGCGCTGGCCACCTATCTGGAAGACCGCGTGAAAGCCGGGGAAATCCGGATCGAGAATTTCGATCTCGCCGCGTCGGTCTATTTCGACCTCGTCCGTTCCCGCATCCAGTTCCGCGCCCTGCTGCTGCCGAACTACCGCCCCACCGAAGCGGAAATCCGCGAGATCGTGGAGCGCGCGGTGAAAGTCTTCATCGGCGGTATCGAAGAACTCTAGCGGCCCTTGAAGTCGCCCACCCTGCGCTCGGACACGGACTTCACCCCTTCCTTGAAATCATCCGTCTTCATCAGCCACTGCTGCTCGCTGAACTCATGGTTCGTCGCCGCGCGTACTGCGGCGGCCAGATCGGCGCGCAACGTCTTGCGGGTTGAGCGCATCGCCAGCGGCGCGTTCTCCGCCAGCCCCGCAGCCATGTCTTGTGCCGCCCGCAACAGGTTCTGCGGATCGACCATCTGATCGACCAGCCCCATCCACATTGCCGCTTCGGCTTCATAGCGGATGCCCGACAGGAACATCCGCTCCGCATTATGCTTGCCAATAAGGCGGGGCAGGGTGTGTGTCAGGCCGAACCCAGGATGAAAGCCCAGCTTGACGAAATTCGCCGCGAACTTCGCCGCAGGCGACGCCACGCGGAAATCCGCGACCAGCGCAAGCCCCAGCCCCGCGCCCACAGCCGCGCCCTGCACGGCGGCGACAATCGGCAGCTCGGTCGAGAACAGCCGCACAGCCTGATCGTAAAGCGGATTGATCGACCGCTCCGGTATCGGCCCTTCGCTCGTGCGATTGGATAGATCCGCGCCCGAACAGAAAACCTTGCCCGTCGTAGCCAGCACAACGGCGCGCGTGACGCCATCCCTGTCCAGCATCTCCAGCGCATCCGCCAGATCGCGCATCAGATCCACACTCACCGCATTGATCGGCGGCTTGTCGATCGTGACGGTGGCGACGAAGCCATCGCGCGTGATGTGAACGTCGCCGATACGGTCGGTCATCGCTTCAGCCCCAACAAATTCCGCGCCACCACCCACTTATGCACCTCGGTCGGGCCGTCATAGATGCGCATCGTGCGCATCTGCGCCTGCATCAGCGACAGCGGCAGTTCCTTCGTCATGCCCATCGCGCCGTACATCTGCATGGCGTTGTCGAGTACCTCGTACGACATCTCTGTGGCATACGCCTTCACGGCGGAAATCTCGGTTCGAACGTCCGCGCCCTTGTCCAGTTTCCACGCCGTTTCATAGGTCATCAGCGTCGCTGCCTTGATCTTGGTGTAAGCGTCAGCAATCCACCACTGGATCGCCTGCCGGTTGGCCAGCGGCTCGCCGAACACCACGCGCTGCGGCGCATATTCCAGCATCATGTCGAGCGCGCGCTGCGCCATGCCGATCGCCCAACTCGCCATCTGCAACCGCCGCGTGGAGAGCCGCACCTGCATCGGCGCAAAGCCCTGTCCCTCCACGCCCAAAAGGTTGGCTGCGGAGACGCGGCAGTTCTCCAGCGCCACTTCATACGTGAACTGCCCGCCGATCATCGGAATGCGGCGCAGCACGTTGAATCCCGGCGTGCCCTTGTCGATCAGGAAAGCAGAAATGCCGCCACGCGCGCCCTTCTGCTTGTCGGTCACCGCCATCAGGATGGTGAAGTCTGCTTCCTGCGCGCGGCTGATCCAGATCTTGCGGCCGTTGATCACCCACTCGTCGCCCTCGCGCACCGCCCGTGTGATCATCGCCGCGGGATCGGCGCCTGCGCCGGGTTCCGAAATGCCGATGGCGGAAACAGTGCCCTTCTGCACATAGGGCGTGAGATAGCGTTCGCGCTGGTCCGCATTCACCGTCGCCATCAACATGCGCAGGTTCGGCGAATCCGGCGGCAGATGGTAGGGAACGCATGTCTTCCCCATCTCGATATTGACGCCGATCATCGCCACAGCCGGCAGGTCCGCCCCGCCGACATCCTCTGGCGCATCAAGCCCCCACAGCCCCATGTCACGCGACCGCGCATCAATCCGGTCGCGTTCCTCGTGGCTGAGATAAGCACCCTGTCCGTTGGCGTCGCGCTCCAGAACTTTCTGTTCGAGCGGGATCAGCATCTCGCGCACAAACCGCGCGACAAGATCCTGCAACAGCCGATGATCTTCCTCGAGCTCGAAGTTCATGGCCACATCTCCCGCCGGTCTTGCGCCGATGCGGGAGAGATTGGACCCGGAAGCGTCAGGCCGACAAGCCCAGTCGATAGAACCTGTTCGCCGTCCCGAAGAACAGCTCGTGCTTCTCCGTGGCTGTCGCACCCTTGGCGATCAGCTTCAGCGCATTCCACAGCGTCGGATAATCGCAGCTCACTTCATCGACCGGGAAATTGCTTTCGAACATTGCACGCTTCGGCCCGAAGGCTTCGATGCAAGTCTCGATATAAGGCCTCCATTCCTTCGCCAGCTGTTCCGACGACGCACGCGGCTCCGACAGCATGGATGGGAAATTGCAGAACGGCATGGCGAGGCCGCCAAGCTTCACATGCACATTCGGCGACTTCGCCAGCTCGCGGATATTCTCGCGCCACACGCCAAACCGCTCGGGCAGCTTGCCCTTATAGCTGCCAGCGCCCAGCGGCGTGCCGACATGATCGAGCACGATCGGCGTATCCGGGAATTGCCGCGCAAGATCGATCAGCTCCGGCAGTTGCGGCTCCAGCATCCACGCATCGAACGACAGGCCACGCTTGCCCAACTCGGCAAAGCCCTCGCGGAATTTCGGCTCCATCAGCACGCCCGCTGGGTTGCGGTTCAGCGGCCCCAGCACATCCGGGTCCGCATCATAGGACGTCGACCGCCGAATGCCCTTGAACCGCGCGCCGCCGGCAGCAGCATGCGCATCCAGAACGCGGCCAACCTCTGCACCAAGCAAAAGCTCCGCCGTGGAAACAATCCCCGCACACGCCAGCGTCTTGCCATAGAGCCCGCTCGCCGCCATCGCGGCAACGCCGTTGACGAACTCCGTCTCGCCCACCGGCTTCATCTCGTCCGGCCCGCCCGCGCGATACATTGACCGGCATTCGAGATAGACCGTCGCCACGATGTTGTGGCCCGAGCCGGTGTCCTCCAGCAGCTGGTCGAGCAGGTAGTGCCCCTTGCGATAGCTGATGTGATCGAAGCCATGCACGGGCGGCGGGATCAGGTGCATCACCGGGCGGCGATCCCACAGGTGATGGTGCGGATCGATGATCGGCAGGTCTGGTTCGATGATGGCTTCAGGCATGGTTGTCAGAACTCGCTACTTGGCCGGCGCTGGTTTCAGTTTCGAATTCGGCCTCGCCACCGCATACATTTCCCATGCGATCCGTTTCTCCAGCCCCATCGCATCATCGCCGATGCGATCGAGATTGCCATGTGTGCCGCCGGGCACGAACGTGAACGCGGCTTTGGCGCCCAGCGTCTTCAGCTCCTGCTCCCGCAGTTCAGCCGCTTCGTTCAAGTGGAACGTATCATTGTCGCCGATGATGAGATGGATCTTGCCATCC
>CALMWO010000561.1 GCA_937873805.1 uncultured Hyphomonadaceae bacterium | reverse complement strand
CGATCGCCTCGACGAACTCGGCCCGGGTCGCGAATGGGAAATCGTCGCCGCCCCACAATCCCAGCCGCTGCGCATAGGCGAGATTGTGCACCGTCGTGGCGCCGGTCGCGGAGACGTAGAGGATGCGGGCATCGGGAAGCGCATGTTGCAGCCGCAGTCCGGCACGTCCCTGCTGCGACGGGGCAGAATCGCCCCGGTCTGATTTGCCGCCGCCGGCATTCTGCATGGCATGGCTTTCGTCGAAGACAATGACCCCGTCGAAGTCGGTCCCCAGCCAATCCACGATCTGCTGGACCCGCGAAACCCGGTTCTCGCGCGCGTCGGAGCGCAGCGTGGCATAGGTTGTAAAAAGGATGCCCTGCTCAAGCCGGATCGGCGTGCCCTGGCGGAAGCGGGCGAGCGGTGTGACCAGCAAGGGCTCCTGATCCAAGGCTCGCCAGTCGCGCTGGGCATCTTCGAGCAACTTGTCCGACTTCGAAATCCAGACCGAGCGTCTGCGGCCCTTGAGCCAGTTGTCGAGCAATATCCCTGCAACCTGCCGCCCCTTGCCCGCGCCCGTGCCATCGCCGAGGAACCAGCCCTTGCGAAACCGGACCGTTGTGTCGCATTCATCGGGCGCTGCTTCGACCTTGTCCCAAGTCGCATCGACAGACCATTTGGCAGAGAGATGGTCGGCGTGGGCTTCGCCCGCATAGATCACCGATTCCAGCTGGGCGTCGGACAACAATCCCTGCTCGACGAGGCCCGCAGGCAGATGTGGGCGGTAGCTCGGCTTGGGCGGCGCGACCGAGGACATCGCCGCCGATTGCACCAAGCGGGTGGGATGCGGCTGGGCGCCCGCGATGCGGAGCGATTGGAGCGTGTAGGGCTCATAGAGTGTATCGGAGATATTGCCGTCGCTCGGTGACTGCCAATCGATCAATTCGTACTTGAGCGGCACGCCGGATGGCTCCGGTGCCGGAGCTGGAACCAATCGCGGCTTCGACCCTGCCGTTGTGATGGCTGTGGGTCTGCGGGGGGTGCTCAGCGGTTGGCTTGCCGATGCCGCGATGGGTTGACGTGGCGGGAGATTGTCAGTCAGCCAGCGCAGCAAGGTCGCAAGATCGGGGGCCTCACCTGGCGATGCCGCAAACTGCACCGGATCGTCCGCAGGAACCTTGTCGATCACCGGCAACCGGGTCTCGACCGAGGTGCCGTGTGGCGCGAACACGCTGCCAGCGATCGTTGCGGTGAACACCACGCGCGCTCTTTTCTGCAGCCGGACGAAGCCAGCGCGCCACGCCTTGTGATCGGGCGCGCAGTTCGCCCCGGTGATCGCAACAAGTCTCCCGCCGTCCGCCAGTCGCGCCACTGCCGATGACAGATGCCGAAAGGCTGCATCGGCCACGCGGGTCTCGACATTGAGCGCGGTCGAGAATGGCGGGTTCATGACGATGCAGCTCGGCACCAGATCTGCGTCGAGCCGGTCATGGATATGCGCGGCGTCGTGCATCGACACGGGCGAGCCTTCGAACAGGCTGCCAAGCAGTGCCGCGCGCACGTCGGCGACTTCATTCAAGGCGAGCCTGCATCCGGCGAGGTCGGCTAGGATCGCCAGAAGACCCGTGCCCGCCGAGGGCTCGAGCACAAGTTCGCTTGGGCGGAAGTCTGCTGCGAACCCGGCCACCCATGCGAGGCCCACCGGCGTCGAGAATTGCTGGTAGGACTGCATATCCTCGCTGCGCCGGGTCTGGGTCGGTGCGAGCCGGGTAATGCGTTCGACCAGCTTCAGCCGTTCGAACGGGTCGGCGGTCCTAGCCTGGATCGCCGGGCCGTAGCGGCGCATGAACAGCAACTGGGCGACCTCGACCGCTTCGTAAGCGGTCTTCCAGTCCCAGACGCCGCTCGCATCGCTAGCGCCGAACGCAGATTGCACTGCGGTGCGAATGGCGGAGGTGTCGATCCGGCGACCGCCGGCAAGATGGCCGAGAAGGTCATGGGCTGCTGCGATGATCGAGGCAGCAGTCTGGTGCGGACAAGCAACGGCAAGTGGGCGCGCGGAAGCACCCGCCAAAGGCGAGTTGGTCATGAAAATGTTCCTTTTGAATGGAGAGATTGAGTGGTCCGCCCTGCGATCAGGCGGGCGGGATATAGGCCTCGTAGGGATTGCCGGGCGCGAGATGGCCGAACGGCGTCATCACATAATCGCCCCCGTTGCGATCAAGCTCGCGGCCGACCGCGCACAGAACGTAGCGGGTTTCACCGCTGACAACCTCGGTGCATTCCATCAGGGCAAGATCGCCAGCTTTGGCCGCCTTCATCAGCGTTTCGAAGTTGGCGCGGGCATATTCAGGAATCGCCACGGCTGATCTCCCCGTTGGCCGCGGCTTCCGTGTAGAAACGGTCGAACAGCGTGTGGGTCGATTCTGACCGGATCGTACTGGCAGTAATCAGCATGGCGAGTCCGCCAAAGCCATCGGGCCGCATTTTCGAACAGGTGAACGCCATAGTGACGGTCAGGTGATCGAGATCGGGCGAGCGGCGCACGATGTCTTGCAGCACGTCGGCCCAGAGGTCACCGCATTCGTCGAGCTCGATCTCCTTGTCGCCGAGGATGGCACCGGCTTGTTCGTCGATCAACTTGCGCGCCAGACAGCTGGTCTCGGCTGACGCGGCATTGAGCGCGGATCGGACCGCTTCTGCGTCGAGATAGATCAGGTCAGACGCACCATCGTCGCTGCAATAATAGGCCGTCTCGCCATCGACCTCCTCGCTGAAGACCTGCGCGAGGAACAATCGTTCGATCGGCAACATGGCAGTGAGCGGAATTATCGGCTCAACCACCGTTGGAGTGTAATAGTCAGCCATTGCGTGGCTCCTTGAAATGTCGGGAATGGGGCGCGGGACGACGTGATTTCGCCCCGCGCACGCGTTCATTCGGCGGCGATCGCGTAGGCGTCGTCGTCCTGGGCACCTTCCTCACCAGCGAGGAAATCGGGCAGGTCCGCGATATCCTCGTCTCCCTGTTCAGCGACAGGGAGCCGCAGCGGTTCGGGCAGCCATCCGGTGCCTTCGAGCAGCCGTTCGGCCTCGCGGGCCATGTCGCCCTTCTTCAAATGCTCGATCAACACGGCTGTCGCATCGCCCTTGGCTTCGCGGACGGCCTCGATGATCCGCGGTTTGGTCACGCGGCCAAGGTAATTGTCGACCGTGGGGGTCCAGCCTGCTTCGGCCATGTCGAGCCCGACGACCGTGGCCAGGGCATCGGCGGCGCCAATCCGCTGGGCAATTCCATGCGCGGAAACTTGTCCACCGCAACCCTTAACTGGCTCGAACAGCGCATTGACCCCTTGGCTGACGCAGTGCGCGAGCAGCGCCATCTGCTCGGTGTGGGCGAGTGCGGTCAGGACATCCCACAGCGCGCCGGGTTCGTCGGGCAGGCGCTCAGACCATCGATCGTGGCGTTCCTGGATTGCCACGCTCCACGAGGTTTCGCGAAGGTTTGGCGCGACATTGCCGAGCCAGGCCTGGGTCACCCCGATCTGCACGCAACCAGACTGCCCGTGCGAGCGAAATACCGATATGCACAACGCGTGCAGCAATGCGGTAAAGGCTGCTTCCGGTGAATTTGCGAGAGCATCGCGCAGCGCTACAGTGCGAACCGCAGTCAGTTCGGAGACGAGCCGATCCGGCAGCGGACGGATGACATCATCCTCGTCGTCGGCGGCCGGCTCGTCCTGCACCTGACCGGCGACGATGATTGCCGGACCGGATACCTGGTTGGCACCTTCAGCAGCGACCGTCGCATCATCGCAATCGGCAGCCGGCTCATCCTCGGGCCGCACATAACCCCGGTCGATCCGAAGCCGTCCGTCGTGCGTGAGCGAGACGAACACGCCTGCACGTGCCTGCTCTTCGGGATCGAAGACGACGGGGCGAGATGTCAGAGGCGTCATCTCCGCATCGATTTCGGTCAACCGGGCATCGACCTCGTCGGGCAGGTCGCTTCCATCGCGATATTCCTCTCCGATGGCGTCATATTCTTCAATCAGCGCGTCGAGCCGGGCTTGCTCCTCGTCGGTCAGCGGAACGGTGGTGCCGGTGATCCGGCGTTTGCCGCGTTCGCAGCCGAAGGGCAGATCGATGGCGGCCTCGACCCATTTCCAGCCTTCGCCGCCGATTTCCTGCGCCACTTCGGACAACTTCTCACTGACGAGCAGTTCGACCAGCGCCGGATCCTGCAGCCAGCCATCTTCGTCGGAGGAGAACAGGTCGCGCATCACATAGCCGCCAGCCTCGGTGTAAGCATCGAGGCCGATGAACCGCACGCGCCGGTCGTTGGCGGCGATGGCGTCTTCGGTCAGCAGGCGGCGGATGTGATAGGCGGGAACATGTTGACCCTGATTGACCTGTTCCCAGACCTGCTCCTGGCGGGCATGGTTGTCGGTGACCGAGAAGGCCATGAGTTGCTCAAGCGACATGCCATCCTCGCCGTAAACATCGAGCAGGCTGGGTGAGACTGAAGCAAGACGCAACCGCTGCCGCACGGTTTGCCCTGAGACAAAGAAACGCGCCGCAATGTCATCTTCCGACAGACCCGCCTCGATCAGCGCGCTGAAGGCTCGGAACTGGTCGAGCGGATGAAGTCCGACGCGCATGACATTCTCAGCGAGCGAATCCTCCTCGGCGATGCCGGCTTCGCGCACGACGCAGGGAACCGGCTGGTCCTTCGCCATCCGCTTGGACTTCACCAGCAGTTCAAGCGCGCGGAAGCGGCGGCCGCCCGCCGGAACCTCAAACATACCGGTCTCCTTGCCATCATCGTCGAGCATGGCACGGACGTTGAGACTCTGGAGCAAGGTGCGGCGATAGATGTCGTCGGCCAGATCCTCGATCGAAAGGCCCGCCTTCACGCGCCGGACGTTCTTCTGGCTTAACACCAGCTGGGAAAAGGGAATGTCGCGCGAGGAACTGAGCACGAGCTTGGGTAAAGACTTGGTCATGGGGTTTCTCCATGACGGGCCGCCCGCGAAACTCTCTCTCAGGCTTCAACCCGTCACGAAGCGAAGCGCCGCCCTCTCACTCTGGAGAAGGCAGCGCCACGCTGGAGAAACACCGGGATGGTGTCCGGGATCAGTGGACCCGGTCGAGCAGCTTCTTCGCCTTGCCCTCCATGTCGAGACGGGCATCCTGATGCGCCTTGTCGCGCGCCAGAGCGGTGATGCCCTGCACGAAGTCGAAGATCGATTCCGGCGGCCGACCTTCCTCGGCCAGCATGGTCTCGATGATCTTGCCGGTCTCAGCCTTGGAAAAGCCGCGGTTCCGCAGGAAGTCGCTGCGATCTTCGTCGGTGCGAGCGACGATCCGTTCGCGCGCCGCCTTGATGCCGTTGACGAAAGGCTGGGGCGAGGAGTTGGCGAAACCCTCCAGCGCCGGCGCGGCTTCGTGGGCAAATCGGTTCGCCGCATACTTGCTGTGGCGGATGCTGATTTCCTCGAAGTCCTCGACGCCCCACAGGTTTCGATTCTGGCAGACGGCACGCAGGTAGAAGCTCGCCATGCCCAAGGTCTTCGCCCCAACCTCGGAGTTCCAGCAGTAGAACCCGCGAAAGTAGAGATCGGGCGATCCGTCGGGCAGGCGCCCGGCTTCGATCGGGTTGAGATCATCGACCAGAAACAGGAACACATCTCGATCCGACGCGTAGAGCGTGGTCGTGTCGCGGGTGATATCGACGCGTGGATTGTAGATCCCGGTCGACCAGTCGAGCACGCCGGGCACCTTCCAGCGTGTGTCGCCGGTGCCGTTGCCCGCGATTTTCTGCACAGCTTCGACGAGTTCATGGTCGTAGATTCGGCCATAGTCGGGGCCGGTCACGGCGCGCAGCTCGAGCCTTCCGTTGTCGGTTTCGAGCGTTTTGATCTGTTCGGCCCTGTTTGTGGTCAGACCATATTGCAGGTTGATCGCTGCTAGCGGGGCCGGAAGTTGGCGCAAATAGGCCGCAGGCGCGCCGACCTGGCTCGCCAGTTGGCCAAAGCTCCAGTGAGTCGGCGTGACCGGCGCATCGCTCCCGGGCAGGATCAGCGCCAGGCGCTCAGGGTCTTTGCGGTTCGCCTCGACATGGATCAGCGCGCTTTCGACGACGCGGGTCCGGCTGCGCTCGGAACGTCCGCGCACGGACCGCGCCAGATCGCCAAGCGAGAGAAACCGTTCGTCATCGGGCCGCGAGAACCATTCCGACGAAACCCGACCGATCCGTTGGCCGCGTGAGACATCGACCTTGTAGCCGCCGCTCACATCGCGGCGCGCATCGAGAACCTGCATATTCATGGGAAAACCTCCATGACGGGCGGCCGGGAGCCTCTCTCTCGACCCTCATCCCGTCACGGCGAAGCCCGCCGTTCTCTCACTGTAACCTGCCCGCGCTGTGTGTAGCGGGAGCGGCCAGCGAGATTACCTAAATAAAAGAACGAACCCTGAA
>CALMWO010000560.1 GCA_937873805.1 uncultured Hyphomonadaceae bacterium | reverse complement strand
GGCGTTTGCCGATGTGGTGCAGGGCGCCGGGCAGGATGCGGCTGCGATACTTGAGGCGGGCGCAGCATCGAAGCCGCTGCCGAGCTTTGACGTTCCCGCGAGACTGAAAGCGAGCTTCAGGCTCTCAAGGCGCGAGCTGCAGTCCGACAACGTGCTGGCGATGCTGCCGGGGACTGATCCAAAGCTGGCGGCGGAGATCGTGCTCGTGTCGGCGCATCTCGATGGTTACGGCTATGGCGAGCCTGTAAACGGCGATGCGCTGTACAACGGCGCGTTCGACGATGCGGCCTATGTCGCCACGATGATCCGGCTGGCGGAGCAACGCGCGGGCAAGGGCTTCCGACGCAGTGTTCTGTTCGCTGTCTATACCGGCGAGGAGAAAGGGCTGCTGGGGTCTAACTGGTATGCGTCGCATCTGACCGTGCCGAAGGAAAGCCTGGCGGCGGTGATCAATCTGGACCAGCTGCGACCCCTGTTTCCGCTGAAGATCCTGACGATGCACGCGATCGACGACACGACGCTGGCGGCGAATGTGCGGAAGGTGGCGGCGGGGATGGGGATCGAGATCCGGCGCGATCTGGAGCCGGAGCGGAACCTCAACCAGAGAACGGATCACTTCCCGTTCCTGCGGATGGGCGTGCCCGCGACGAATTTCGTGTTCGGCTTCGATCCGGGAACGGAGGCGGAGCGGCGGTATCGTGAGTGGTATCAGGTTCGCTATCACCGACCGCAGGACGACATGGGCCAGCCGCTTGACTGGGACGCGGCGCGGGACATGAACTTGTTCTTCTACCGGCTGACGGAAGATGTCGCGCAGGCGGACGAGCGTCCCGCGTTTACCGCCGGCAGCCAGTGGGCGCCGAAGTAGGCCTCAGCCCGCTTTTGCCGGTGTCCGGCCAAGCAGGTCTTCCACGGGCGTTGAAGTCGCGTTCGGCGGTTTGTAGCCATTGAGGTTCATGGCTTCGCCGGCTTTGACCGCGTCCTCGTAGGACATGCCTTTTTCCTTCACGAGGTAGGCCGCCCACATGTGGCTGGCGCGCCAGGCGACGGTGCAGTGGAGCAGGACCTTGCCGTCTGCGGCTTTCATCGCGGCGGCGACTTTCGCGACGGCTTCTGGCGTGTAGGGCGTGTCGGGGCCGCCGAGCGGGACGTGGACGTAATTGATGCCGAGTTCCTTCGCGACGGCGGCTTCGTCGAAGGGCACCTGCTTGCGATTGTCCATCTCCGGCTGCGTGCGCAGGTTGATAATCGTCTTCACGCCTTGCGCGGCGAGCTGGCGGAGGGCGGCTTCGGTCGGCTGGCCGGAGACGTAGGCGGGGCCGGTGTCAGCGATCATGCCCTGGAAGCCGGGGGTGTCGAGCTTCTGCGGGAAGTGAACCGGCGTCTGCGCGATGGCGGGGGCGCTGAAGAACAGGGCGGCGGCGAGCAGGGCAAAGCGCATGAGGGATCCTCCGTTTCGCAGGGAATAGGTATCGGCGAAGGGGCGTTGGCAAGGGGGATGAAGCGGTTGTGAGCGGGCCGCGTGCTTCGCCTACGCCCGGCCGCCCGTAACCTGCAGGCGATCGGGCGAGACGCCGATCCTGGCGAGAGCACGGCTCCACTTGGTGTCCAGCGAGGGATCGTAGACGAGGGCGGGGTCGGGGATGCCGACGAGCCAGACGTTTTCCGCGAGCTCCATCTCCAGCTGGCCAGCGCCCCAGCCGGAATAGCCGAGGGCAAGGACGAAGCGCTCCGGCGGCGTGTCGGACGTCATGGCGTGGAGAACGTCGCGCGTCGCCGTGAGGCACACGCCATCGCAAACGTTCAGGGTGGCGCCGTCGCTGTCATAGTCTTCGGAGTGGAGGACGAACCCGCGTTCGCGACCCACGGGGCCGCCGAACAGGATGTGCGCATCCTCTGGCGCACCGTCGCCATCGACGCCGAGCTGGTCGAGCAGTTCGGACAGGTTGTCTTCGTCGCTCGCCTGGTTGAGCACGATGCCCATCGCGTGCTCTTCGTTGTGGGTACAGACAAGAATGACCGCCCGGCTGAAGCGGGGATCTTCGATCGCGGGGGATGCGATCAGCAGCTTGCCGGCGAGTGAGCCTTCCAAACGAGATGTCTCCGGGGTGGTCACGTCAACCATGCTGGGCTTTCAGGGCGGGCAAGGCAAGCCCGGCGAAGGGCCCGGCGAAGGGATTGCGAAAAAGGCGAGACGCAGGAAGGGATTCGCCTTGCTGCCAGTTTGGGACTAGATCGTCATCAACTCATTTGATGCTGTTCAGGGGATACATTGATGACGATCAAAGTAGGCGACAAATTGCCGGAAGCGACCTTCAAGGTGATGAAGGACGGCAAGCCGGCTGACATGACCGTCTCTGAATTGACCGCGGGCAAGAAGGTGGCGCTGTTCGCCGTACCCGGCGCGTTCACGCCGACCTGCTCGGCGCGGCACCTGCCGGGCTACAAGGAGAAGGCCGAAGAGTTTCGCGCCAAGGGCGTGGATACGATCGCCTGCGTTTCGGTGAACGATGTGTTCGTTATGGGCGCATGGGGCAAGGACCAGCGGGTTGGCGAAGACGTCGTGATGCTGGCGGATGGCAATGGCGATTTCGCGAAGGCTGTCGGCCTCGAGATGGACGGCAAGGGCTTTGGCATGGGCGGGCGCTCGCAGCGCTATTCCATGGTCGTCGAGGACGGCGTGGTGAAGTCGCTGAACGTGGAAGCGCCGGGCAAATTTGAGGTGAGCGCCGCCGAGTACATGCTCGGTCAGCTCTAGGGCTTCAACCGCAGGCTCTCCGGTTTTGGGGAGCCTGCGCGTCGCCTTACTGCGGGGGCGCCGGGTCGGGTACGCGCGTGGAGTGGAAGAAGCTG
>CALMWO010000559.1 GCA_937873805.1 uncultured Hyphomonadaceae bacterium | reverse complement strand
CAGGAAGTGGCCCTGCACATCGAGCGCCAGCTTTCTGCGCTTCTCCACAAGCAACTGGACGCCGGGGAGAAGCCATTCCCCCTGGAAGTCTACCAAGCCGTTTATGCCGGGGTGTTCAACGCCTTCCGCGCCTTTGCAGAGAGGAATTACCATGAACGTGCGGCCTGACTTCAAGCTGATCCAACTCATGGCCGGGGAAACCGTGCCGGGGGCGCAGATCGTCGTAGGCGATGACGGCGTGACCGTGAGGACGAAGTGATGGACTGGAAAGATATCGCCGTCGAACTGAACAAGAAACTTGATCCGGCTGCGGTGAAACCCGCGCCTCAGGGCAAGTTTGGCGACTATGTGGACGGCTATCATGTCGTTTCGGAAGCCAACCGCATCTTCGGAAACGGCGGCTGGTCATATGAAATCACCCGGCTTGCCGAAACGCACCGCGCCGAAGTGACGCTTCGCGGCAAGGACGGCAGCACTTACCAGCAGGCCCGTGTCAGCTACCTTTGCACCGTCAAGGTTCATGTCGGCGACACCTTCAAGGAAGGCTCTGCCGTGGGCATGGGCTCAGGAAAGCCCGACAACCTGGGCGACGTGATCGAAAGCGCCGTGAAGGAAGCCGAGACGGACGCCCTCAAGCGGGCGCTGCGCACATACGGCAATACCTTCGGCTTGGCCCTCTATGACAAGAGTCGGGGGAACGCGGGGCACGATCTTCCCCCGTTCGATGCCGTGGCCGCGACAAACCGCATCATCGCCAAGCTGGAAAAGCAAACCACGCTCGAAGCGGTTGATGCCGCGTGGAAGGAAGAAGCCGACGCGCGGGGCGATATCAAAGACGCCAGCCAAGAGCAGTACGACAGGCTTGCCGCCAACGCCGGGCGAGTCAAGAAGTCACTTGCCGAGAAGGAGGCCGCCCATGGCTGACAAATCCGAAACCCCTGTGAAGAACGCCGCTGTTGTAGCCCTGGAGGCAACACTGGAGCGCAAGCGCCACCTGTTGGGCCAGGCCGAGCATTTTCACAGATCAGCGACCGAAGAATTGGCAGGCGCTGTGCGTTCGGTGGCTGGCTTCAAGGTGATCGCCAGCGCGTCGAGGGGAGAGACGCCATGACCCCGGCTGAACTGACCGCGCGGGGCGTGCGGGTGAAGCCGCTGGTGTGGAAGGAATACCCCAGCTTCTGGCGTGCTGAAACTGCCCTAGGCGAATACAGCGTCGGCTTCGAGGATGGCTGGTGGGCGCAACTCGAGGGCGTGGAGTTCTGGGACTGGCAGCCAGAAGAAGACCCGCGCAGCTACTCAGGCCCCGAAGCGGGGATGCTCGCCTGCAAAGCCGACTACGAAGCCCGCATCTGCGCCGCCCTCACCACAGGAGAGAACGATGACTGACGCGCCGAAGCGGATTTGGACAGCCCCAACAGACGGGAAATGTCATGTCGGCTTTGACACCCCGTCCTTGAACTACACGAACGAATACATCCTCGCCCCCGAGGTCGCCGCGCTGATCCGGGAAGCCGAGGCGAGGGGGATGGAACGGGCGGCGGAATTGGCGTGGCAAGCGGCCGGACGCTGCGAAACGCAAGCGAAGAACTTCGGCGCAATGGAAGGGCGCGAAAGGCAATTCTGGGAGTGGACAGCTCGTAGCCTCGGCCTCTCAGATCTTGCATCTACTATTCGCGCCGCCAAGGGAGAAGCCAAATGACCGACCTCACCCGCGAGCAGATCGAGGCGCTGCTGGACGGCGCTACACCGGGGCCGTGGGCCTGTCACTTTGGCAACGACAACATAACCTGCGACTGCAAGTATGTTCTGGCTGACTATGGCGGCATGGGTAGTATCGCAACAATCGACGTTTGCAAGGAGATGCACGGCGAATGGGGCGATGATAACGGCCCATCTGTTGACGTGGCCAAGGCCAACGCCCGCCTAATCGCCGCCGTCCCCGACCTCGCCCGCCAACTCCTCGCCACGCTCGACGCCCTCGCCGACGCACAGGCGGCGCAGGCGATGGTGGTGGAACAGTGCGCGGGAGTCGTGAAAACCACGCACGACCTCATGAACCTTGCCATGCCGGGCGATTGGAACAACGACGACGGTGAGTTGCTTCGCGCTCTCGAAGATGACATCCGCGCCCTCGCCCCTCCCTCCGGCCTCGCCAAGCTGGCTGAACTGCGGGCGGAACGGGATGCTGCATCGGCCATGGCAGCGACAGCCTACGGAGCCAGTCTGAACTGGGAGGAAGTTCTGAATGACGAGGCACTTTGGCAGGTCCAAGACGACATCGCCAAGTCCCGTGTGGCCTGTATGACCGCCGAAGCTGAACGCGACCGCCTCGCCGCTGCCAACGCCGTGCTTGAGGCCAAGGTGGCGGGGCTGGTGGAGGCGCTGCGAAATCTTGTCGGGCCTGACTGCATGTATGACGGGCGCAACATCGTCATCACGGCCGTCAATCACGGCGACGCTATCCGGCTTGTAGCGGAAGCCCGCGCCGCCCTCGCCACGCAGGAGGCCGGGACGTGAGGCAGTATCGTCTGGCATGGCGGAACCATGATGGATCGGTAGAAGCCGGGCCGCTGAACAACGTCCTGAAATCTCTGCTTGTGGCTGAGGAGTTCGGCAACAAATACGATGGCGCTGGATCGCACTGGATCGAGGAATGGGACGG
>CALMWO010000558.1 GCA_937873805.1 uncultured Hyphomonadaceae bacterium | reverse complement strand
CCCCGAAACCGCCGATGGCATCTCGGTCAAGCTCTCCGCCCTGCATCCCGCCTATCGCGCCGTGCAGGGCGACCGCGTGCATCGCGAGCTCTATCCCATGGTGCTCGAACTCGCGAAGCAGGCCGCCAAGCAGAACATCAACTTCACGCTCGACGCGGAAGAGGCGGATCGCCTCGCGCTGTCGCTGCAACTGCTGGAGAAGCTCGCGCGAGAGAAAGACCTTGCGGGCTGGACCGGTCTTGGTCTCGCCGTGCAGGCTTACCAGAAACGCGGCGAAGCGGTTGTTGGCTGGCTCGGCAATCTCGCACGCGAGACCAATCGCCGCCTGATGGTGCGCCTCGTGAAGGGCGCCTATTGGGACTCGGAAGTGAAGCGCGCGCAGGTCGATGGCCAGCCCGACTATCCCGTCTTCACCACCAAGCAGGCAACAGACGTCTCCTATCTCACCTGCGCCAAGGCGCTGATCGAAACCGGCCCATCAATCTATCCGCAATTCGCCACGCACAACGCGCACTCGCTTGCCGCGATTGAGCTGATGGCAAGGCGGGCCGGGAACACCAGTTACGAATTCCAGCGCCTGCATGGCATGGGCGTCGCGCTCTACAAGGCAGCTGGCCGCGAACGATCGGTGCGCATCTACGCACCCGTTGGCGCGCACCAGGACCTGCTGCCCTATCTCGTGCGACGACTGCTGGAAAATGGCGCCAACACGTCTTTCGTTCACTCCTTCCTCGATGAGGATGTGCCGGCGGAGCGCATCGCGACAGACCCCTACACGCTGCTCTCCGCGTCGCCTTCGCGTCACTCGCGCATACCGCCGCCGCCGGGGCTCTACGGCGCATCGCGCGTCAACTCGCGCGGCCTCGATTTCAGCCAGAAGCAAGTGCGTGACCGGATCACTGACGCCATCGCCACGCTCGACAAGGCAGGCCCTGCAAGTGTCGGCCCTATCGTTGCTGGCAAGACATCAACGACAAAAGCCGATGACGCAAAGGCGCCTGCAGACGCTTCCCGCATCGTCGGTCGCGTCGCTTCGGCCACGGACGCAGACATCGATACCGCCTACGCCTCCGCGCTCGACTACCAACCGCACTGGAACGCCATCGGAGGCGCCAAGCGGGCGGACATTCTCGAAGCCATGGCCAACGCCATGGAGCAGGACACGGATCGTCTGATTGCCATCCTTGCGCGCGAAGGCGGCAAAACGCTGGACGATTGCATCGCCGAAGTGCGCGAGGCTGTCGATTTCTGCCGCTATTACGCCGTCGAAGCCGAAACCAAGTTCAAGGGCCTTGAGGCCCTGCCGGGACCAGCAGGCGAAACCAATGGCCTGGAAATGATGGGCCGCGGCGTATTCGTGTGCATATCCCCGTGGAATTTCCCGCTCGCCATCTTCACCGGCCAGATCGCGGGCGCGCTGGCCGCAGGTAACACGGTGCTTGCCAAACCTGCCGAGCAGACGCCCGTGATCGCGCATGAAGCCGTGAAGCTGTTCCATGCCGCGGGCCTGCCTGTTGAAGCGCTTCATCTTCTCACGGGCGATGGCAGGGTTGGCGGCAAGCTCACGGGCGATGCCCGTTGTGGCGGCGTCGCCTTCACCGGTTCCACCGAAGTTGCCCGCATCATCAACCGCACGCTGGCGGCGAAGGACGGCCCCATCGCGCCGCTGATCGCAGAGACAGGCGGCCTCAACGCGCTGTTCTGCGACACGACTGCGCTGAAGGAGCAGGTGGTCGACGACGTCATCATGTCGGGCTTCCGCTCAGCGGGGCAGCGCTGTTCGGCCCTGCGCGTCCTCTTCCTGCCGCATGAAACCGCCGACGACATCATCGAGATGATCAAGGGCGCGATGGATGTTCTGATCATTGGCGACCCCGCTGATCCTTCGACCGATGTCGGGCCCATCATTGACGCTGAAGCGCGCAAGCTTCTGGACGATCATCTTGCGAAGATGATCGCTGCGGGTTTTGCCGTTCACCAGCGCAATATCGGCGCGCTGCGCGAGAGAGGGACGTTCTTCGGACCCGCGATCGTGGAGCTGCCGGGCCTGTCGCACATCGACAAGGAAATCTTCGGACCGATCCTCCACGTCATCCGCTACGACCCGGACGATATCGAACAGGTCGGCGGCGCTCTTTCCGCGAAAGGCTATGGGCTGACGCTCGGCGTTCATTCTCGCCTCGAAGGCTTCGCGGAAAAGGTGAAGGCCGCGGTGCGCGCGGGCAATGTCTATGTGAACCGCTCGATCATCGGCGCGGTCGTCGGCGTGCAGCCCTTCGGCGGCTCGGGCCTTTCAGGCACGGGTCCGAAGGCTGGCGGCCCGCACTATCTCGCGCGTTTCGCCACGGAGCGGGTCGTCACCGTCAACATCGCGGCGCAGGGCGGAGACCCGACGTTGTTGAACTTGTAAATGCGCAACGGTTCTTGGAGTTGACGATGAACAACATCGACAAATTCAGCGCGTACACCGCAAAGATTTTTGCGAAACTGTACGCAGCCTTTCCTCAACCAATTGCATTCGACGCCGCAGAGATCGCCAACAATCAGTCGATCAAGGGCTCGGGCCCTGATGGCGCTGTCTCTATGAATGACCTTCAAGCCGCGACGCGGGATCCTGATATTGTATTTTGTGCGGATACTTTTCGCTGGCTTTACGAAACCGGGTACTTCTCGGGACAAATGTCTGAGTACGGGGTTCGAGTGACGAATGCCGTGTTGACGCCAAAAAGCTTCGAGGCGTTGGCCGCTATCCCGGATGTTCTCAAGAGCCGGCAGCCTCTCGGCCAACAATTGACTGACCTGGCGAAAGCGACAGCGTCCGATGCTGTCACAGGCGGCGTAAGCCAAATCGTTGGCCAAGTCATAGGCGCGGCGTTTCGAGGATTCGTCGGCCCACCGGCTGGGAGCTAGTCCTTAAACACCTTTCCGCCCTTCATCACGAAGTCGACGGATTCGAGTTCGCGCACATTGCTGAGCGGGTCGCCGTCGACGGCGATGATGTCTGCCGCCTTGCCGGCCGCGATCGTGCCGATTTCGGAGGTCAGGCTGAAATGGTCAGCCGCCCCGACGGTGGCCGCCTGGATCGATTGAAGCGGCGTCATGCCAGCCTTCACCATCAGCGCGAACTCCTGCGCGTTGTCGCCGTGGGCGGAGACGCCGGTGTCGGTGCCGAACGCGATCTTCACGCCGGCCGCATGCATGCGGCGAAGCATGTCGATCATCTTCGGACCGGCCTCGCGCGCCTTGGCGATCTGCGCAGGCTGCAGGAATGTACCCGGGCGATCCGCTTCCCGCACAACGAAGTCACCCGCAAGCAGGGTGGGGACGAGATAGGCTCCATTGGCTTTGTAGAGTTTGGCCGACTCTGCGTCTGAGAACGTGCCGTGCTCGATCGAGTCGCCGCCCGCGCGCAGGAAGGAATTTATGCCGTCGACGCCGTGCGCGTGCGCCGTGACCTTGCGGCCCATCGCATGCGCTGCCTGCACGATCGATTTCAGCTCTGCATCGGTGAACTGTTGCGCAAGGCCCGCCGCCGTGTTGGACAGCACGCCGCCTGTCGCTGTGATCTTGATTATGTCCGCGCCATCGCGAACGCGCTCACGCACGGCGCGCGCGCAATCGTCTGCGCCCGAGCATACGCCGGGGCTGCGCAGGATCAGCGCCATGTTGCGCGGCATGCCGTTGGCGTCGCCATGTCCGCCGTGGACGCTGATCGCGCCTGCCGAGGCGATGATGCGCGGCCCGGGTATGATGCCGGTCGCAATGCCTCGGCGCAGCGCAAGGATCGCATCCGCATCCGCGCCAAGATCGGCGACCGTGGTGAAGCCGGCATTCAGCGTCTTCACCGCGAAGCCTGCGCCGTCGATGGCCTGGTCCGCGCTGGTCTTGATGAATTCATCGACGCGGCTGTCGGGCCCCTGTTCGCCGGTGATGTGGACATGGCTGTCGATCAGGCCGGGCAGGACAAAGCTGCGCTTGAGATCAACCACGGTCGCGCCATTGGCAGGCGCCGCGTAGCCTGCTGCGATGCTGACGATGCGGCCGCCGCGCACGAGGATCGACTGCTCGGTCAGGACGCGCCCGGTCGCCGGGTCAGCCAGCACACGGCCGGCGTGGATCAGCGTGTCAGGCGCAGTTGCGGTGGGCTGCTGCGGCGCAGGAGCGGCAAAGGCTATCAGTGCAGGCAATCCTGTGCAGGCGATTGCCATCGCGGCCGCGCTGATGATGAGAGTCCGTTTCTTGCCCGTGGCCACGTCCGCCCTCCATTGTTGTATGTGCAAATCTATCGAGCTTGCCCCGGCGTCCGGCAAGGCTGCGGTGCAACATTGACTTCCGGGGCGGGGAGGGGACCATTTTCCCTGTCACGCAGGGAGGACGCGCCGATGAAATCGAGATCTCTGGCTCTGGTTGTGGCGCTGATGTTTGCGCCGGCCATGTTCGCAGCGTCTGCGATGGCCCAGGGCCCGAACAACGAGGCGCGGGTATCGGCGCAGCGCGAAGCGATGAAGGCGCTGGCGATGCTGGATGGCGAATGGCGTGGGCCGGCGAAGTCGCTGCGCAATGACGGGCAGTGGCACGAGATGGTTCAGGCCGAGCGGGTCGGCACGATGCTCGACGGCACGGTGCGGGTGATTGAGGGCAGGGGCTATGAAAATAGCGGGGAGCTCAGCTTCAATGCATTCGCAGTGATCTCGTACGATCCGGATACCAAGGCCTACACGATGCGGTCCTAC
>CALMWO010000557.1 GCA_937873805.1 uncultured Hyphomonadaceae bacterium | reverse complement strand
TGAAGGAAGTTGCCGGCAAGACGCAGAAGACGGTCGGCAACCTCAAGGAAGACGTGAAAGACGCCCGCAAGGATGCCAATCGCGACGCTGAAAAGCGCGGCTACTAGGTCAATCGCAGGATCGACTGGGAGGCCCTGCGCGAATGCGCGGGGCTTTTCACGTTTGATGACCTGAGGTTTCAGAACTGCGCTTTGCACAGCGGGATGAAATACCCTAGCAGGGCGCCATCATTGGCAGGCGGAGACGGCGCGTGGAAGCGGGGGAGCAGACATCCGATGTTTCAACGCCTGCTTCGTCGCGCCGGTTGACGGGGCACGGGCTGAGCTGGGCTGCGCTGATCCTGCTGGTGGTTATCTGGGGCTCGACGTTTGCGGGCCTGCGGGTTGGCGTCGAGACGATCAGCCCGGCCTGGCTGGTCACGGGCCGGATGCTGAGCGGCGCATTATTTCTTGCAGTGTGGTTGGTGATCAAAGGCGCGCTCGATGGACGGACGCGGGCCCACGAAGGCGTCAAGGTGACGGCCAAGGCGATCGGATGGTTTGCATTCATCGGCGTATTCGCCACAGCCATTCCCTTCGTGATGTATGCGCACGCGGCGGAGAGCACGGGCTCTGCAGTTATGGCGATCTGCAATGGCGGCACGCCGTTCGCGACCGTGCTGCTCGCGCACTTCCTGACCAGCGAGAAGCTGACGCTTCGCCGGATGATCGGCGTGCTGATGGGGTTTGCCGGGTTGGTCGTTCTTGTGTTGCCGGAGTTCGGCATCGAGGGCGGGGGCAGCCTTGTCGGTATCCTGCTCGCGATCTTCGGGGCGTGGCTCTATGCCGTGGGCAATGTCGCGACGCGGATGGCGCCGCGGATCGAGCCTGCGATGTCCAGCCTGATCCTGATCGGATCGGGCGGCATCGTGACGCTGATCTTTGCGCTGGCGATCGAGCCGTTCCCGACGCATGCGAGCGGCGCCTCGATCACGGCGATGATCGTGCTGGGGTTGTTGCCGACCGCGTTCGCGATGTTTGTCTATGTCTGGCTGATCCAGAGGGCGGGGCCGGTGTTTGTGTCGTTCACCACCTACATGTCGCCGCTATGGGCGACGGGTCTGGGCGTGCTGTTCCTTGGGGAGCCGCTGCACTGGTCGATGGTAGGGGCGCTGGGGCTGATCCTGGCCGGAGTTGCCGTTGCAAATGCGCGTCGCAGAACGAGTTAATTGACGCGCAACCCGTTCGGGAGCATATGCGCCCCGGGCCAGTCGCTCCCAACGGCGACCAGTCCATCTGTAAGGATGGGAGAAAAACAGATGTCTACCGCTGCCAAACCAGCAGTGCGCCCTGATCGCGCACACTTTTCCTCTGGTCCGTGCGCCAAGCGCCCCGGCTGGAGCCCCGACAATCTCAAGCTTGAATCGCTGGGCCGGTCGCACCGTTCCAAGCTCGGCAAGTCGCGCCTGAAGCTGGCGATCGACAAGACGCGAGCTGTTCTGAAAATTCCCGCGGACTATCGCATCGGCATCATGCCGGGCTCGGACACGGGCGCGATCGAAGCCGCTTTCTGGTCCATGCTGGGTGCGCGCCCGGTGGATGTGTTTGCGTTCGAAAGCTTTGGCGAAGACTGGGTGACGGACATCACCAAGCAGCTGAAGGTCGATGCGACGACGCACAAGGCCGGCTACGGCAAGCTGCCGGACCTCAGCAAGGCCCGCAAGGATGCGGACATCGTCTTCACCTGGAACGGCACTACGTCTGGCGTGAAAGTGCCGAATGGCGACTGGATCGCGGATGACCGCGAAGGACTGACCTTCTGCGATGCGACCTCGGCCGTGTTTGCGATGCCGATCCCGTGGAACAAGATCGATGTGCTGAGCTATTCCTGGCAGAAAGTGCTGGGCGGCGAAGGTGCTCACGGCATTCTCATTCTTTCGCCACGCGCCATCGAGCGTCTGAAAACCTACACGCCGAAATGGCCGATGCCGAAACTGTTCCGCATGGCGAAGGCAGGCGAAGTGACCGAAGGCATTTTCGAGGGTGAGACGATCAACACGCCGTCCATGCTGGCGACCGAGGACTATCTCGATGCGCTCGCCTGGGTCGAAGGTCTTGGCGGCGTTGAGGGCGCGTTCAAACGTTCGGACGCCAACCTCGCCGTGCTTGATGCCTGGGTTGCGAAGACGCCGTGGGTCGAATTCCTCGCGGCCGACAAAGCCATCCGTTCGAACACCTCCGTCACGCTCTCGATCACCGATCCGCGCGTGGCTGGCCTTGATGAGAAAGCCCAGCAGGACTTCGTGAAGAAGTTCGTCGCGCTGCTCGAGAAAGAGAACGCGGCCTACGACATCGGCGGCTACAAGGCGGCGCCTCCGGGCCTCCGCATCTGGTGCGGCGCAACGGTGGAAGCAGCTGATCTCGAGAAGCTGACGCCGTGGCTCGACTGGGCGTTCGAGGCGACGGTCGCGGACCTTTCCTGACACATCAAGCGCGTGGAGGTCGTCATGGCGACTGAAACCAGCAGCACCATCCGTGAATGGGGTGACGCCATCTTCGGCGCGCCGACCGATCTGACCGTGCTCGTGCAACGCGCGCGCGTGGAGATGGATGAGCTGGAAGAGGCTCTGCGAGAAGGCGATCATGTCGAGGCAGGCAAGGAGGCGGCGGATGTTGTCATCCTGCTGCATCGGATTGCCGGGCTTCTCGGGCAGGATCTCTACGAACAGGTCGACGCCAAGATGATTATCAGCCGCGCGCGCAAGTGGAAGGCCGCCGGCGACGGCACGGGCGGCCACATCTGACCCTATCAAGCAATTCGATATTCAACGCGCCGAACGGCGCAGATAATTCCAGGAGACTGCTCATGACCAACAAGGTGAAAGTCCTGATCGCTGACGATCTGGCGCCGGGAGCGGCGGATATCTTCAAGAACCGC
>CALMWO010000556.1 GCA_937873805.1 uncultured Hyphomonadaceae bacterium | reverse complement strand
AGTCCCGGTCACCGACGGATGCGCCACCGATCACAATGACGAGGTCCGCGTCTCTGACTGCCTTTTCGGCCGAACACGCGAGTTGCCCGAGGTCGTCAGGAATATGTTGGGCACGCATGATCTCGCAGCCATGTGCTCGTGCAAATGCCGCTATCCCATAGGAGATGCTCTCGGGGATCGCGCCAGGTCTAGAATGCGCTTCGCCCGGCGGCGCAAGTTCGTCTCCCGTCGCGAGAATGACGAGGCGCGGGCGCCGGAAGACTTCGACTTCGCTTCGGTCTGCAGCTGCAGCTGTCGTCATGGCCCGCCAGCTCATTGTCTGCCCGGCCGGCGCCAGCACATCACCCTGCTCGAAATCTGAGGCCCTTGCCCGTATGTTTCGGCGTGGTCCGGCCGGCGTCATGATCTCGATATGGTTGCCTCTGCGACAGACGTTTTCCTGTATGACAACGCGGCTCGCGCCATGCGGAACCGGCGCGCCGGTGAGGATCCGGAACGCGGTACCCCGCGGCAACTCAGAACGAGGCTCATCCCCTGCCGCAGCCTCCCCGGCGACAGGCAACACAGCGGGCTGCGTGGCAAGGTCCTCGTCCCGCACGGCGTAGCCGTCCATGGCGGATACATCCCATGGCGGCATGGAAGAGCGCGCCCTGAGCGGCGAGGATAATACGCGTCCTTCAGCCTCCGCGAAGGGCACAATCTCAACACCTAGAGGCTTCGCGAGCGCGACCACGCGGCTAAGGGCCTCGTCGAACGACGTCAGGGCCGGACTTCGAACCTGGTCGGTAGGTGAGCGAGGCAGGACATGCCTGGATCCCGACAACGGCCGAAGACTTGAGTATGCAATCATGGTTGCACGAACACGGACAGGGCTCGAACAGAAAGCTCGAACGCGCTCTGGCGGCAGAGCGGCAGGCTCATGCACACACCCCTCTGAAGCGTCCTATCTGACCGACCAGCGAACAGGGCCGGAAGCGGCTGTCGAGCTCCAGCGCCAGAACTTCGTCCCAGGCGTCGCGACAGGCGCCCGTCGATCCTGGAATGCAGAAGATGAAGGTGTCGCCCGCCTGCCCTGCAAAGGCGCGCGACTGGAGTGTCGAGACGCCGACCGTTCTGAAGCTGACCTGATGAAAAACGGCGGAGAACCCCTCCATCTCCCGCGAGAACAAGGGTTTGATTGCCTCAGGCGTCATATCGCGTGGAGAGAAGCCGGTGCCTCCGGTCGTAAGGATCACATCCACCTCGTCACTGGCGATCCAGCGCGCGACAGCTTCCCTGATCGCGACCACGTCGTCCCGGACAATGCAGTGTTCAACAATCCGGTGACCCGCCGAAGCTGCGCGGTCTGCAAGGCAAGCGCCTGACGTGTCGGTATCCTTGTTGCGCGTGTCCGACACGGTCAGAACGGCAATATTCACCGGATGAAAGGTCAGACTTGGGTCGATTCCGGGCGGGTTCTTCATTTCACTTCTCCCGACGTGCGGCGCCAGCCCAGGAAATCACAACCCCATCGAGCTGATCGCAGCGTCAGGTCTGAATTTCAGCCCAACATTACGCGCGCTGTCGACGCCCTCCCATGATTTAGATCATGCGGGCGCACGGCATATTTCATCACGGCCCAGAACAGAACTTGCCCGAGCGGTCAGGTCTCGCGGCTATTGTCCGACGATGGCCATGCAACGAACCAAGCGCTGGAGCTTCATGACGCCGCTGCCAGCGGTCGCCCTGCACTACCCGGCAAATCAGATAAGCGGGCTGCGCGTCTGTGCAACACCGATGATGTAGCAGAACACTGCCATGGCGCTGATCCAGCATATGGTGCGGACCGTGCGCGTGCGTCCACGCTTCAGGGCAAAGCTGCCAAGAACAATATAGAGCAGCAGCAGCAGAATTTTTGTGGTGAGCCAGGCGTCGACGAATGGATACTGCCGCGTGATTCCCGCGAGGAGAATGGCCGCTACCAGCAGAACCGTGTCGATCAGGTAGCTTGAGTATCTGAGTGGGGTCACCATCATCCAGTTGAGATTCAGTACATTGAGGCCAAGCCCCCGAAGCGCGAACAGACTACCGCTCGCGAATACAGCAGCGATGTGAACATGGCGGATAAGGCTGTAGTATTCTTCCATTCCACTCACCGAAACGTCACGTCAGGATCAGGCATGGACGTCACGCGCATGTCGGATTGAGTCGCTAGCCTAGGACAATCGAGCGCCATCGGGAATGCTTCCAGAGCTTCATCGCTCACGCAGACACCTCGAACACGAGTGGGACTCCGGCAGCACCTGACACATAGTCAGCATTAGCACCCGACATCGAACCGAAAGGACAAGGTGGCCGCCACCGCGCGTAACCGCGACGCCATCACGTCAAGCGGCGCAACGAGCAAAGCCGGTAACGCAGTGGTTTCAACGAGTTGGCAGGAGCGAATGACTTCAAGCGTCTGGAATGGTGAGGTGCGTCGCCTCAACTCTCGCCTGGCGTTGAGCGCGCGCCGAGAGAGCGCATCAACCTGCGGGCGGCAAGATAGATGAAAGCCCAGACCAGCGTGCGAATGGTCATGGCGACAAGCGTTCGCACCTCATAGGCTCCGCCGAGAGCGAGGTGGAGTGCAAATGCTGCGAACGTCGCCACCGTAGCGGCCACGATAAAAGCCGCGAGTAGTTCGCCCCAACGCCGCCGCAACCAAAGGCCCAATCCCGACGCCACATACACAAATCCCAGCAGAAAATTCGACCAGAGCACGAACGGAACATAGTCGCCCGCCGCGGCACGCGCCGCGTCCTGACCGAACAAGACATCGCCGCCTTCCTTTATCGTCAACGCGCCGAATGCCATGGCCAGTAACGCCAGGGCGCGCAGTCCTGTCGTGCTGCTGAAGAATCTTGGCATTCGCCAACTCCTGAGTGCCCGCGGCGACAAATGCCGTCGTGAACCACTCTATCTGGCCACCTCGACGCGATAGGCCGCGTGGCAGCTCGTGCATTGATGCAGGGTTTCGCCAAGTCGCGTCATTACGGCCTCGGCACCGGCGGCCTGGCGCGCCAAACGCGCAATGTCTTCGAACCCGCCATGCGCGGCCGCTCCTGAATGCAGAAAAGCCTCCGGCAGGCTGGCATGCAGCTCCTGGTCGACTGTTTCCGGCGCGCTGGGCGCAGCACGCGCGGCTGCTTGTTCGACCCTCTGCATGTCATTTGCTGCCAGCCCCGCAACAATGCCTTCGGTCGCTTCCAGCATCATACGCATCTCGGCGAGCACGAGGTCGCGCTCGGCGCGGCTGAGGATGATCGCTTCGCGGGCGTCGGTCGCGCCAACTGAAGCGTGGTCGTCGACCGTGTGAGGGGGCTCGGAACACGCGTGCAGGACGCATATGGCCACAAAGCAGGAAGCGGCGGTGTGAAATTGTCGAGCCATGCTTGATTCTCCGGCACCCAGATCGCATGTTCTCAAAACTCAGTCAATCGATTGACTGATACGATGCGGTGGACCATTTGGCTCCGCAAATGCAGGTCAGAATGAGCAAGTCACCATCCCGAGCGGCCGCGAGCGGCTCTCCAGGCGCCAGCAGGTCTCGCGGACATTCCGTCGCTGCAGAGCCTGAACCCAAGCGCGGTAAAAAGGAGGCGCTGACGCCGCAAGACACTCGCAGCAAGCTCATGCATGCCGCGATGCGGGTGTTCGCGCGCGAGGGCTTTGCCGCGGCGAGCACGCGGATGATTGCCACCGAGAGCGGCGTCAATCTGCAGGCGATCACCTATCATTGCGGCAGCAAGGCCGAACACTACAGCGGCGCGCTCCAGGACATCGCAGACGCCATGA